>NZ_BAAKJB010000048.1:0-46361 GCF_059703765.1 Azospirillum sp. NS33
AGACGCTCTCTGGGAGGCCATTCGACAGGGCATCGACGCAATCACGTCGGCGGAGTGCGTCAACTTCTTCGCCGCCGCCGGATATGACTGCGATTGAGAAGAAAATGCTCTGGCCGGCTTGCCTGGACACCATGCGCTTCCAGCACGCGGGGAGGTGCGACGCCGCCCATCGGCGCCCCCACCCCGCCGCCCCGCGGCGGCCGGCAGTGGCCTTGTCGAAAAGGCGGGTCGCGCGGCGCCTCACCGGAACGGAGGAGTTGTCACGACAGCCGCCTTGGGCGATGGTCGGAGCAGGGCCCGCTCCCTGTCCCGTGGGGGAACGTGTACCGCGTGGCAGCGTAGCGCCGTCGGCTACAATACCGGCCGCGGTGGCACCGGGTCCGCCCTCACCCTTGACCGTCCGGTCGAACGCCGTTCGCCGCCCCGTCTTCCGGCGGCCGTTCTGCGCGACCCGTCCCCCCGCTGATCCGGACCATCTGTCGGTCACAAGCGGCCAAGAGAAGCGACGCCCCCGCTCGTCTTCGCTGCGGATGATGCGCAGGCCGACCGCGTCCCAGGCCCTTGTGAAGCGGAGGCCGGTCAATGACCGCCAGCGTGTCGATCCTTACCGAACTCTTCAACGCCATCGTGGTCGCCAACGGCGGTGGCGACTCCGCGATCGTCCTGACCGCGGACATCGCGCTGGGCGGCGCCAAGCTGCCGCCGCTTCTCGTCAGTATGACGATCGACGGCGGTGGCTTCACCATCGACGCCGGCGACGAGACCCGCGTGTTCTATGCGCACACGGGCACGGTGGCGATCGCCACCCTGATCATCGACAACGCCGTCGCCACGGGCGGCGCCGGCGACGGGCTGCTCGGCCCGGATTTGGCCGGTCTGACCAGCGCCGTCGTCGCGGGGTGACGGGCCGGCGGGCTGTTGCCGGCGGGTGCGGTGCGCTACCATGGCCGGCACCGACCGCAACCCCTTGGGGACCCCGCCGATGTTCGACCTCGTCCTGCGCCGCGCCACCCTTCCCGACGGCCGCACCGGCATGGACATCGGCATCACCGGCGGCCGCATCGCCGCCGTGGAGCCGAACCTGCCGGGCAGCGCCGGCACCGAGATCGACGCCACCGGGCGGCTGGTGACGCCGCCCTTCGTCGACGCCCATTTCCACATGGACTCGACGCTCAGCTATGGCCTGCCGCGGGTCAACCGCTCCGGCACGCTGCTGGAGGGCATCGCGCTGTGGGGGGAGCTGAAGCCGCAGCTGACCCAGGACGCCATCGTGGAGCGGGCGCTGGCCTATTGCGACTGGGCGGTGGCGCGCGGCCTGCTGGCGATCCGCAGCCACGTCGACGTCTGCGACCCCCGCCTGCTGGCGGTGGAGGCGCTGCTGGACGTGAAGGCGCGCGTCGCCCCCTACCTCGACCTGCAGCTGGTGGCGTTTCCCCAGGACGGGGTGCTGCGCGCCCCCGGCACGGTGGAGCTGCTGACGCGGGCGCTGGACATGGGGGTCGAGGTGGTCGGCGGCATCCCCCATTTCGAACGCACCATGGCCGAGGGCGCGGAGTCCGTGCGCCTGCTGTGCGCCATCGCGGCGGAGCGCGGCCTGCTGGTCGACATGCACTGCGACGAGAGTGACGACCCGCTGTCGCGCCATGTCGAGACGCTGGCCTGCGAGACCCAGCGCCTGGGCCTGCACGGGCGGGTGACCGGGTCGCACCTCACCTCCATGCACTCCATGGACAACTACTACGTCTCCAAGCTGATCCCGCTGATGGCGGAAGCCGAGCTGGGGGTGGTCGCCAACCCGCTGATCAACATCACGCTCCAGGGCCGCCACGACACCTACCCCAAGCGCCGCGGCATGACCCGGGTGCCGGAGCTGATGGCCGCCGGCCTGACCGTCGCCTTCGGCCACGACTGCGTCATGGACCCCTGGTACCCCCTGGGCTCCGCCGACCTGCTGGAGGCCGCGCACATGGGCCTGCACGTCGGCCAGATGACCGGCTCCGACGCCATGCGCGCCTGCTTCGCCGCGGTCACCGAGAACCCGGCGCGGCTGCTGCACCTCGACGGCTATGGCTTGGCGCCGGGCTGCCACGCCGACCTGGTGGTGCTGCAGGCGGCCGACCCGGTGGAGGCGCTGCGCACCCGCGCCGCCCGCCTGTTCGTGGTGCGGCGTGGCGCGGTGGTGGCGCGCTGCGCCCCGGTGGAAAGCACGCTGTCCCTGCCGGGGCGCCCGCAGCGGGTCGACTTCACCCTGGCGCCGCGGGGCTGACCCCGCCGCGCGCCGTGGCCACGGTCCCGTCGCCGCGCAGGGGCTGCCACACCGCGACCCGCCGCGGTTCGCGCAGCAGGCCGGGCAGGGCGGCCTCGTAGGCCGCGCGGTAGGGCCGGGCCAGCTCCACCCGCACCACCTCGTCGAGGTCGCGCCACGTCTCGTGGATCATGAAGCGGGCGGGGTCGGCGGGATCGCGGTGCAGCACGGCGTTGACGAAGCCGGCCTCGTGGCGCATGGCGTCCAGCACGGGGTGGAGCAGGGCGAGGAACGCCTCCTCGCACCCGGGGTGGACGGCGAGGTGGACGAGGAACGCGACGCCGGTCGGGGGGGCCATCGCCGGGCCTCCCACTCAGGCCGCCGGCGCGGCGTGGCCGCGCCGCAGGCACAGCGCCTCGACCTCCGCGAAGCCGAGCACCAGGGCGGCCTGGGCCAGGACGAAGACGGTGCCCAGCGCGGTCGGCGCGACGCCGCCGGAGAGCAGCAGGGCGACGCTTCCCACCGCCCACAGGGCGTTGCCGGCGACCACCGCCCAGGCCGCCGGGCGGGGGGCTGCCGGGCGGGAGGCCAGCCAGGCCACGGCGACGGCGCAGGCCAGCAGGACGGCACCCGCCGCCTCGAGCAGCGCGACCGGCAGGCCGAGCGGCCCGGCGAGCGCGCGGCCGCCGGCCAGCAGCACCAGGCCGGCGACGGCGCAGGCCGCGGCGTCGGCCGCCAGGACCGGGCGCAGCAGGGCGGGGGACAGAGCGGGCAACCGGTGGCGTTTCATGACGACCTCCCAGGGATCGGCGGTGGGCAATGGTGGCGAGGATGGCGCCGCCGGCGCGGCGAAGCGATTACCTCGGGCGTAATGGAGGTGCCGCCGCACAGCGGCTATGCTGCGGCATGACCAGCCTCGACCCGCCGGCGTCGGCCGGATACTCCCCCGGCGACCTGCTGCGCGTGTGGCGCCGCCGCCGCCGCCTCAGCCAGCTCGACCTCGCCTGCGAGGCCGCCATCTCGACCCGCCACCTCAGCTTCCTGGAGACCGGGCGGGCGCGGCCGAGCCGCGACATGGTCCTGCACCTGGCCGCGCACCTCGGCATGCCCCTGCGCGACCGCAACGCCCTGCTGCTGGCGGCCGGCCACGCCCCGGTGTTCCCCGAACGGCCGCTGGCCGATCCGGCGCTCGGCGCGGCCCGGCGTGCGGTGGAGCGGGTGCTGGAGGGGCACGAGCCGCACCCCGCCCTCGCGGTCGACCGCCACTGGACCCTGCTGGCCGCCAACCGGCCGGCCGGCCGGCTGATGGCCGGCGCGGCACCGGCGCTGCTGGCCCCGCCGGTCAACGTGCTGCGCCTCAGCCTGCACCCCGACGGGCTGGCGCCGCGCATCGCCAACCTGGCGGACTGGCGGGGCCATCTGCTGGACCGCCTCGCCGTGCAGATCGCCGCCACCGCCGACCCCGTGCTGGAGGCCCTGCGCGCGGAGCTGGCGGCCTTCCCCGTGCCGGCGGCGGCGGCGCCTCACGACGATCTCGGTGGCATCGCCGTGCCGCTGCGGCTGGTGGTCGGCGGGCGGGTGCTGTCGTTCCTCAGCACCACCACCGTGTTCGGCACGCCGCTCGACGTCACCCTGGCCGAGCTGGCGGTGGAGGCGTTCTTCCCCGCCGATGCCGCGACCGCCGCGGCGATGCGGGAGTTGTGAAGTCACGTCACAAATGCTGGTCCGACGCGCCGTCTGTCTCATCGCCGCCGTGCCGCCTATCCTTCCCGCCACACCACCGCCACGGGGAGAAGGATCATGGAGCATCGTCGTCTCGGGGCCTCCGGCCTGAGGGTTCCGGCGCTGAGTTTCGGCGCCGGAACCTTCGGCGGCCGCGGGCCGCTGTTCGGCGCCTGGGGGACCAGCGACGCCGCGGAGGCGCGCCGCCTCGTCGACGTCTGCCTGGAGGCCGGCGTCACCCTGTTCGACACCGCCGACGTCTATTCCGACGGCGCGTCGGAGGAGGTGCTGGGCGCGGCCATCAAGGGCCGGCGCGACGCCGTTCTGCTGTCCACCAAGACCGGGTTGCCCATGGGCGACGGGCCGAACGACGCCGGGACCTCGCGGTTCCGCCTGCTGCGCGCGGTGGAGGGGGCGCTGCGCCGCCTCGGCACCGACCGCATCGACCTGCTCCAGCTCCACGCCTTCGATGCGGGAACCCCGGTCGAGGAGGTTCTGGCGACGCTGGACACGCTGGTGCGGGACGGCAAGGTCCGCTACGTCGGCGTCTCCAACCTCGCGGGGTGGCAGATCATGAAGTCCCTGGCGGTGGCCGAGCGCCACGGCTGGCCGCGCTACGTCGCCAACCAGGTCTACTACTCCCTGGTCGGGCGCGACTATGAATGGGACCTGATGCCGCTCGGCCGCGACCAGGGGCTGGGGGCGCTGGTGTGGAGCCCGCTGGGCTGGGGCCGTCTGACCGGCCGCATCCGCCGCGGCCAGCCGCTGCCCGCCGGCAGCCGCCTGCACGAGACCGCCGGCTTCGGCCCGCCGGTGGCGGAGGAGCGCCTGTTCGCCGTCGTCGACGCCCTCGACGCGGTGGCCGCCGAAACCGGGCGGACGGTGCCGCAGATCGCGTTGAACTGGCTGCTGGGGCGGCCCACCGTGGCCTCGGTCATCATCGGAGCGCGCACGGAGGTCCAGCTCCGCGACAACCTCGGCGCCGTGGGCTGGGCGCTCAGCGACGACCAGCGCGCCCGTCTCGACGCCGCCAGCGCGGTGACCGCGCCCTATCCCCACTTCCCCTACCGCCGCCAGGAGGGCTTCGCCCGCCTCGACCCGCCGCTGGTGTAGGCGACCGGCTCAGCGGTGCGCGTCAAGACGACGGCGCCGCGACAGCCGGCGCGTGACGGACCGGCCGCGCGGGATCACATCCCCCTTGCATCGGATGTCAAAACGATATATCGTTCGATTCAGTCAACGATAGGAGTTCGACATGCGTATCGAAAGAGGAAATCACTGCGGGCACGGGCACGGGCACGGGCACGGGCACGGGCACGGGCACGGGCACGGGCACGGGCACGGGCACGGGCACGGGTGGCACGGGGCCGGGCGAGGCGGAATGGGCGGCGGTGGCCGGTTTGGCGGCGGCGGCATGGCGGAGGGCTTCGGGCGCGGCGGCCGCCGCGGTGGCCGGGTCTTCGGCCCCGGCGACCTGCGTCTGGTGCTGCTGGCGCTGGTGGCCGAGCAGCCGCGCCATGGCTACGAGCTGATCAAGGCGATCGAGCAGCGTTTCGGCGGCGGCTATGCCCCCAGCCCCGGCTCGGTCTACCCGACCCTGACCCTTCTGGAGGAGCTGGGCTACGTCCAGTCCAGCGCCAGCGAGGGGGCGAAGCGCCTGTTCACGGTCACCGCGGCGGGCTCGGCCCATCTCGCCGAGAACCGGGCGGCGGTCGACGGGGTGATGGCCCGCATGGAGCTGGCGGCGCGCGCCATGTCCGGCGACGCCCTGCCCGAGGAGGTGCACCAGGCCATGCACACCCTGCGCGCGGCGCTGTCGTTCCACCGCGCCGGCTGGACCGCGGCGGAGACGGAGCGGGTGCGGGACATCCTGGAGCGCGCGGCCCGGGCGGTCGCCGATGGCGCCTGAGCCGCACGGCGGCCCAGGCGCCGGAGCGCGATCACTCGTCGTCGGACCACAGCTTGCCGGCGGACGCCCAGTTGGTCTTGCTGACCTCGTGGAAGACCACGTCGACGGCGTCGGCCTGGCAGCCCAGCGTGGCCACCGAGGCCTCCGTCAGGGCCCTGGCATAGGCGCGCTTCTGCTCCTGGCTGCGGCCCTCGAAGAGCTGCACGGTGATGATCGGCATGGGGGTCTCCTTTGGTTGCGCGGGGGATCATCCGGCGCCGTTACGGCGTCTCGTCGTCGAGAAACAGCGATTCCACGGGACGGTCGAACAGCCGTCCCAGCTTCAAGGCGAGGGGCAGGGAGGGGGCGTAGCGGCCGGTCTCGATGGCGTTCACGGTCTGGCGCGACACCCCCAGACGCTCGGCCAGCGCCGCCTGGCTCCAGCCGCGGCCGGTGCGCAGCTCGCGCACGCGGTTCCTCATTCCCGGGCCGTCCCGCGCCAGGGGACGACGGCGCCCCCCAGGCTGCACCGGGCCCGCCCGGCGGCCATCACCGGCCACACCACACCGCCGCCGCCGCCGCCGCCGCCGGATGACGCCGCCGGATGACGCCAGCGCACCGCGAATCCCGCCATCGCCACCCCCTGTCGTCTGGAAAGCGTCCTTGACCCTGGCACGGGGTGGATCGTCTGTCAAACCCCCTTTACGGCCGAGCTCCGGGTCAGGTGGCGTAGTCCGGACACAGGCGGTCGAGGCGGCGCAGCAGGGCCGGCCATTCGTCGGCGCCCTCGGGGTCGGGGTCGGCGGTGAGCTGGCGGTGGGTCAGCGCGCACACCGCCGGCGCCGGCATCAGCAGCGGCGCGCCGGTGGCCTGGGCGGCCAGCTGCATGCGGCAGGCCTTGTCCAGCATGTCCATCAGGACGAACGCCTCGGCCACCGTGCGCCCGGCCACCAGGCTGCCGTGGTTGTGCAGCAGCATGGCGCGGCGCTCGCCGAGCGCCGCGACCAGCCGCCCGGTTTCCGCCGGGTTCAGGGCCAGCCCCTCATAGGCGTGGTAGGCGAGCGCGCCGTGGAACCGCAGGGCGTGCTGCGACAGCGGCAGCAGACCGCCCTCGAGCATGGAGACCGCCACCGCCGCCTCGTTGTGCAGGTGCATGACGCACCGCGCGTCGGGGCGGGCGCGATGCACCGCGGCGTGGATGACGAATCCGGTCGCGTTGACCGGCGCGTCGGTCCCGTCGACCACCCGGCCGTCCAGGTCGATCTTCACCAGGTTCGACGCGGTCACCTCGTCGAAGGTCAGGCCGAAGCGGTTGATCAGGACGTGCCCCGGTTCCCCCGGCACGGCCGCGGAGAGGTGGGTGTAGATGAGGTCGCCCCAACCGCGCTCCGCCACCAGACGGTAGGCGGCGGCGAGGTCGACCCGCGCCGCCCATTCGGCGTCGCCGGGACGGGGGCCGGGACGGGCGCCGGGAGTCGGGGGGCCGGAAACGGCGGCGGAGGGCTGGGACACGGGCGGTCTCCGGCAGGCGGGGGCGGGTGGCGGCGGTGGCCGGAATACTGGCATGCCAAATATTGAGCGGTCCACCCCGAACCCTTCGCGCCCCGGCGGCGTTGCCTCTGTCCGGTCATGCCGCCGCGGAGTCGTCCTTGGAGCCCTACATCGTCGTCCTCACCGGCGTCGGCCTGCTGATTTTGATGGTGGCATGGCTGCCCATGCTGCTGCGCGAGCTGCCGCTGTCGCTGCCCGTGTTCTGCGTCGGCGCCGGGTGGTTCGTGTTCCACGTCCTGGCCCCGGCCGGGGATGAGCCGCCGCATCCCCTGCGCTTTCCCGAGATCACCGAGCGCCTGACCGAGCTGGTGGTGATCGTGTCGCTGATGGGGTGCGGGCTGAAGCTCGACCGGCCGCCGGGCTGGCGCGCCTGGCGGGTGTCCTGGCGCCTGCTGGCGGTCGCCATGCCGCTGTGCATCGCCGCCCTGGCGCTGCTGGGGTGGGCGCTGGCCGGGCTCGGCCTCGCCGCGGCGGTCCTGCTGGGCGCCGCACTCGCCCCCACCGACCCGGTGCTGGCGTCCGACGTCCAGGTCGGGCCACCGCGATCGGGCGAGGAGGACGAGGTGCGCTTCGGCCTGACCTCGGAGGCCGGGCTGAACGACGGGCTGGCCTTTCCCTTCGTCAACCTGGCCATCGCCCTGGCGATCGCCGCCGCCGGCGACGCGCCGCAAGGGTGGGGGTGGGACTGGCTGCTGGTCGACGTGGTGTGGAAGCTGGCGGCCGGCGCGGTGCTCGGCTGGGGGCTGGGGGCCGGACTGGGCTGGCTCACCTTCCGCCTGCCCAACCGGGCGCGGCTGTCGCGCACCGGCGACGGCTTCCTGGCGCTGGGCATGACCTTCCTGGTCTATGGCCTGACCGAGATGGCCCATGGCTACGGGTTTCTCGCCGTCTTCGTGGCGGCGCTGGCGTTCCGCCAGGCCGAGCGCAATCACCGCTTCCACGACCGCCTGCACGATTTCGCCGAGCAGACCGAGCGGTTGCTGATGATGGTCGTGCTGGTGCTGTTCGGCGGCGCGCTCGGCCACGGGCTGCTGGACCCTCTGACCTGGGGGGCGGCGGCCTGTGGCCTGCTGTTCCTGGGCGTGGTGCGCCCGGTGGCGGCGTGGCTGGCGCTGCGCGGCACCGGCCACACCGGCGGCGAGGTGGCGGCGCTGGGCTTCTTCGGCATCCGCGGGGTCGGCACCTTCTACTACCTCGCCCACGCCCTCGGCGAGGCGCCCTGGGCGGAGGCGGAGCGGGTGTGGGCGGTCGCCGGATTCGTCGTCCTGGTGTCGGTGGTGGTGCACGGCACCACGGTCACACCGGCGCTGCGCCTGCTCGACCGCGGCCGGGCGCCGGCCGGCGCCCGCGGCCAGCACCGCCGCCGGCCGCTCGTCCGGCTGCTGCGCGCCGTCGCCGGCGACCGCTGAGCAGGGTGTCCGAACGCCGCCCACCCATGGGCGGGCTCGGACACCCTGCACAACCGGCTGAGGGCGCGGCCGCCCGGCGCCCCCGGCTCACGCCACCCGGCGCGGTGCCTGGGGGGCGCCGCGGCGCCGCGGCGGATGCGCCGCCGCCGCCGGCACCGCGCCGGCACGTTCCAGCGCCGCCGCCCAGGCGTCCGCGTCCCCGGCGAAGGCGCGACGCCGGCGGGCGAGCTCGGCCAGCCGGTCGGGGTCGGCGGCCAGGCGTTCCACCAGCACCCAGCGGTTCCAGTCCGCCGCCGGGCTCCACCCCGCCTCGCCGACCCGGGCCAGCGGCAGCCGGCAATGGAGGGCGGGGCGCGGGTTGATCTTCTCGTGCGGCAGGCGGGCCCGGACGAGCTCGGGGTGCAGGTGCATCAGCACCGGCAGCAGGTCGAGACCGCGGTCGCGGCTGGGATTGGCGTCGAGATAGGCCGTCGCGAACGAGGCCGCGTCCGGGCGGTGCGGCGGATCGAGCAGGCTGGCCACATAGGCCGCGGGGAAGGGGGCGGGCAGGGACGCGCGGGCGGCGCGGGCGCCCGGGCCGCCCGCCCACGGCGCGAGCGTGGCGTGGCGCAGCCACGGCTCCAGCAGCGCAAAGGCCGTGAGGTGGGCGGCGAGCGTCGCGGTGGTGGCGTCGGCCCCGTCCCCGTCCTCCCGGCCGGCCCCGGCCCCGTCCTCCCGGCCGTCCCCGGCCGCCGTCCCCCCGGCCGGTCCGCCGCGGCCATCGGGCAGGTCCACGTTGAGATGGAGGCCGGGGACCCCGGCCAGCGGCCGGCGCGGGGTCGCCGCTCCGGCGGCGGCGAGCACCGCCACCGCCCGCTCCACCTCGTGCAGGCGGTCGAGCGGCAGCGGCGCGGTGATCAGCTCGTGGGGCACGAGGCGGCGGGCCGCGACCCCCAGCAGCGCGGCGCCACGCCGGCCGAGGCGCCAGGGCAGGGTGCCCGCGTGGCGCTGCGGGTGGGCGTGGCGCAGGTCGAGTTCCACCGCCAGGTCGCCCAGGGCGCTGCCGTGGACGGCCCAGGCATGGGCGTCCTCGGAGGTCACCGCACCGCCGAACGCGGCGGCCAGCGCGTGCGCCGCCGGGGCCGCGGCGAGGCCCATGAACTCCAGCTCCACGCCGACCCGGCGCAGCCCGCCCCCGGCGCGGTGCAGCAGGGGCGGGCTGTCGTAGGGATCGGCCAGGACGGCGGCGGCGGACGCGCTCACGGGGGCGGCTCCAGCGTTCGGAAGCCCAACATCTTGGCGGTGGGTCTGGCCGCTTCAAGGCGCCGTGGCCGGGGTTCCCCCTTCGGGCCACCGTGCCCCCGGCCGTGCCCCCGGCGGCGCGCGCGGCGGCGCGACTCGCGGGAAGGAAATGCACGCCCGCGGCGCAGGCGCGTGCTACAAGGACGGGAGGCCCGCGCCGGCCGCCGCGCCGGTCGCCGCGGGGCATGGCGCGGAGGATGGCGCGCCGCCAACGACGACGGAGAGGCCATGCCGGCTGGTGGGCGGGGAGAGGGGTCATGACACGGGGCGGCGCCATGCCGGGCCCGCTGCGCTGGGCGGCGGCGACCTTGGCCGCGGGGCTGGTGCTGGCGGCGCTGCTGGCGTGGGGAACGCGCGAACGCAACCGGGACCGGGTCGGGGAGGCCGTGGCGCTGCGTGCCGTGCGCATCGCCGACGCCGTGGTGGAGCGCGTCACCCTCTACCAGTACGGCCTGCGCGGCGCGCGCGGGGCGATCCTGGCCGCCGGCGAGGGCGCGGTCGACCGCGCGCTCTTCGGCCGCTACGCCGCCTCCCGCGACGTCGATGACGAGTTCCCCGGTGCCCGCGGCTTCGGCTTCATCCGGCGGGTGCCGGCCGCCGCCGAGGCGTCCTTCGCCGCCGCCGCCCGCGCCGACGGCTGGCCGACCTTCACGGTGCGCCAGCTCGCCCCGCACGACGGCGAGCGCTACGTCATCCAGTACATCGAGCCGGTCGAGCGCAACCGTCCCGCCGTTGGGCTCGACATCGCGTCGGAGCCGACGCGGCGGCGCGCCGCCGACGCCGCGGTGGCCGACGGCGCGGTCCGTCTCACCGGGCCGCTCACCCTGGTCCAGGCGGCGGGTGCGCACCAGCAGTCCTTCCTGATCCTGATGCCGATCTACCGCGGCATCGTCACCCCACCGACCGCGGCGGAACGCCGGGACGCCGCCATCGGCTGGAGCTACGCCGCGCTCAACATGAACGAGGTGCTGGGGGCGCTGCGGGTCGACACCGCCCACCTCGACCTGACCCTGCGTGACGTCACCGACCCCGCCGCCGGCGCCACGATCTACGACCGCGCCGCCGGCGACGCCGGCGCCGCCGGCGCCGGCGTCGGCGCCAGCGTGGAGCGTGACGTGTTCGGCCGGCGCTGGCGGATCGAGGTCGCGGCGCACCGCACCTTCGTGGAGGCCCTCAACCTGCCCAGCCCGGGCCTGCTCCTCCTCGCCGGGAGCGGCGCCAGCGTCCTGGCGGCCGCGCTGGCGGGGGCGGTGGCGGTGGGCCGCCGGCGGGCCCGGGAGGTCGCCCTGGCGCGGCGGCGCCTGGCGACCATCGTGGAGACCTCCGCCGAGGCGATCATCGGCGAATCCCTGGACGGCACGGTGACCAGCTGGAACGCCGCGGCGGAGCGGCTGTTCGGCCACACCGCCGGCGACGTTCTCGGGCGCCCCCTGGCCGACCTCCTGGTGCCGCCGGACCGCCGGGGCGAGCACGCCCGCGCGCGCGCCGCCGTCGCCGCCGGTGCGGCGTCGCTGGCCCCGGAGGAAACCCTGCGGCGGCGGCGCGACGGCACGCTGGTGGAGGTGGCGGAATCGGCCAGCGCGATCCACGACGACGGCGGCGCGGTGATCGGCGTCGCCTGGCAGATGCACGACATCGGCGTGCGCAAGGCCAACGAGCGCCGGATGGCCCGCTTCAACGCCCAGCTCGAGCAGGAGGTGGCGGCGCGGACGGCGGCGCTGGAAGCGGCGTTGCGCGAGAACGGCTCGCTGCTCAGCGCCATCAACGAGCACCTGTTGTGGTCCGTCACCGATCCGGCCGGGCGTATCGTCGACATCAACGAGAACCTCTGCCGCCTCGTGGGGTACCGGCGCGACGAGCTGCTCGGGCAGGATCACCGGCGCATCGGGTCCGGCGTCCACGACGCCGCGTTCTGGAGCGGCATGTGGGCCACCCTGGCGGCGGGGCGGAGCTGGCGCGGCGAGGTGTGCAACCGCGCCAGGGACGGGCGCCTGCTGTGGCTGGACAGCGTGTTCGTTCCCCACCTCGGCGAGGATGGCGCCATCGAGCGCTACCTCGCCCTGCGCATCGACATCACCGACCGGAAGGCGGCCGAGGAGGAGCGCAGCCGCGTCAACCAGCTCCTGCGCAGCGTGCTGGCCGCGGCCTCGGAGGTGTCGATCATCGCCACCGACGCCACCGGGGTCATCACCCTGTTCAACCGCGGGGCCGAGCGCATGCTTGGCTACGCCGCGGCCGAGGTGGTCGGCCGGCACACCCCGCGCCTGATCCACCTCGACGCCGAGGTCGCGGCCCATGCCGCCGCCCTCGGCGCCGCCCTGGGCGCCGCCGAGGGGCGGCCGATCGACCCGTTCCGCGCCCTCGTCCACACCGCCGAGCGGGAGGGGTTCGAGACCCGGGAGTGGACGTACGTCCGCAAGGACGGCAGCCACCTGCCGGTGTCGCTGGTGGTGACCACCATCCGCGACGCCTGGGACGGCGTCACCGGCTACCTCGGCGTCGCCCAGGACATCGGCCGGCGCAAGGAGTTCGAGGCCCGGCTGCGCCACGCCACCCGCGACGCCGAGGCGGCGAGCCGGGCCAAGGGCCAGTTCCTCGCCAACATGAGCCATGAGATCCGCACGCCGATGAACGCGGTCCTCGGCCTCACGCACCTGCTCCGGCAGACGCCGCTGAGCGTCGAGCAGCGCGACCTCGCCAACAAGATCCAGACCTCCGGACGCGGCCTGCTGTCGATCATCGACGACGTTCTCGACGTCTCCAAGATCGAGGCCGGCCGGCTGGAGCTGGAGACCGCGCCGTTCCGTCTCGACGCGCTGCTCGACGACGTGGCCGCGATCATGGCGGCGGCGGCCCTGCGCAAGGACCTGCGCCTCGCCATCCGGGTCGCGCCGGGCACGCCCGACGCGCTGCTCGGCGATGCCGCCCGGCTGAAGCAGATCCTGGTCAATCTCGCCGGCAACGCCATCAAGTTCACCGAGCGCGGCGCGGTCGTCGTCGAGGTCGATGGGCCGGCCGCCGGGGCCGGGCCGGACACCGTGCGCTTTTCCGTCAGCGACACCGGCATCGGCATTCCCGCCGACGCCCTTCCCGGGCTGTTCGACGCCTTCTCCCAGGCCGACGCCTCGACCACCCGGCGCTACGGCGGGTCCGGGCTCGGCCTCAGCATCTGCAAGCGCCTCGCCGAGCTGATGGAGGGCGCCATCGCCGTGGAGAGCCGGATGGGCGAGGGCAGCGTGTTCCGCGTCACCGTGCCGCTGGCCCGCGCCTCCGCCGGGCCGTGCGCCGCCGCCGCGGCGCCGCCGCCGCTGGCGCTGCTGGCCGTCGCCGCCGACGGGGCGGTGCGCGGCGACCTGGCCGCCGTCGGCGCCCATCTCGGCTGGTCGGTGCGGGCGGCGTCGTCGGGACGGCAGGGGGTGACCCTTCTCGACGCGGCCGTCCCCGGGACCGACGGCGTGCTGGTCGACCGCACCCTGCCGGAGGACGAGATCGCCGCGCTGCTGGCCGCGGCCCGCCGCGGCGGCCCGGAGCCGGTGCCGGTGCTGGTGGTCACCTCCTCCCACGACCGGGAGCGGGGGGCCCTGCCGGCCGTCGCCGAGGCCTGCGACGGGGTTCTGGTGGAGCCGGTGACGGCCGTGGCGGTGCGCGTCGCGGTGGACGCGGCGCAGGCACGGCGGCGCGGGCACGCGGCGGCGGGGGGGCGTGCCCGGTGGCGCCTGCGGGATCTGCGGGTGCTGCTGGTGGAGGACAACGTCATCAACCAGGAGGTGGCCCGGCGCATCCTGGAGTCGGAGGGCGCGACGGTGTCCATCGCCGCCAACGGCAGGGACGCCGTCGACCGGCTGCGGGCCGACCCGGCGTTCGACGCGGTGCTGATGGACGTGCAGATGCCGGTGATGGACGGCTACGAGGCGACGCGGCGCATCCGCGCCGATCTCGGGCTGGGCGGCCTGCCGATCATCGCCCTGACCGCCGGCGCCCTGGCCGACGAGCGCCAGCGGGTGGTCGAGGCGGGGATGACCGATTTTCTGGCCAAGCCCTTCGATCCCGAGCGGCTGGTGGCGGCGCTGGCCGACCGCCGCCCCGCGCCGCCGCCCGGTGGCGGCGCGCGGGGTGGGCCGATGCCCGGCCTCGACCCGCAGCGGGCGGCCGACCTGTTCGGCTCCGACGCGGGGCTGCTGCGCAGCTTCGTGGGCCGCCTGGTCCAGGAAGGCGCCGCCACGGTGCCGGCGCTGCGCTCCGACCTGGCCGCCGGGGACGCGGCGGCGGCCGAGCAGCGCTTGCACAGCCTGCGGGGCGCAGCCGCCAACATCGGGGCGGTCGACGTGGCGGCCGCGGCGACGGATGCCGAAGCCGCCGCGCGCGAACGCCGGGCGGGCGACGCGATCGCTGCCGTCGACCGTCTGCAAGCCGCTCTCGACGCCCTGGCCGCCGGGGCCTGAGCGATCCAGCCGGCCAGGGGCCGGGCCGGCCGCGCCGGTCCCGGCGCGCCGCACCGTGCGCCGCCTACGCCCCGACCCGGAACAACGCCGCGACGTCGCCCCGCGACGGGGCCTCCGGCGCCACCCTCAGGCGTCCCTCGATGTGGCGGAAATGCTCGGTCGACAGGGCCACGGCGCGGGCGATGTCGCGGGCCCGCAGGGCATCGACGATGGCGGCGTGCTCGTTGGCGCCGCACACCGAATCGGCGGCCGCCTCGTACACCGACACCATCACCGAGGAGCGGGTGAGCAGGTCGCGCAGGATGGCGGACAGCTGGGGATTGCCCAGGGAATCGGCAATCAGCAGGTGGAACGCCCCGGAGAGCCGGACCGACGCGGCGCGGTCGCGGCGGTCGGCCGCCCCCCGCTCCTCGGCCACATGGGCGTCCAGCCGCGCCACCAACGCGTCGTCCAGGCGGTCCGCCAGCTCGGTCAGCACGCCCGCCTCGAGCACCCGGTGGGCCTGGTAGATGGCCCGCACGTCCGCCAGCGTCGGGCGGGGAACGCGGACCCCGCGGTTGGGCACGGCCTCCAGCCGGCGTTCCGCCACCAGCCGGTGCAGGACCTTGCGGATGCGCTCGCGCGACACCCCGAAGGCCTCGGCCAGCGGGGTTTCCGCCAGCTTGGCGCCGGCCGCGATCCGCCCGTCGAGGATGGCGTTGAGGATCGCGGCGTAGACGGCCTCGTCGGTCTCGGGGGCACCCTTGCGGGGGCGGGGCGGGGCAGGGGGCGTCATGATCGGTCGCTCGCAGGCCAAAAAATGTGCACAGTCGAACGAAAAAATGTGCACATTCTTTCGCGAAGCAACCATGCCGCTCTACATGTACTGTTTCAAACCGTTGATTTCCATCACGGAAGAAAAATGTGCACATTTGGCACGTGCCTTGCGTGGCGGCGTTGACCTCGCCCACAGGAGACCGCAGCCATGGCCACCACCCGTTTTCACCGCCGCACCCTGCTGACGACCGGCGGCGCCCTCGCCGCCACCCTGGCGATGCCCGCCATTGTCCGCGCCCAGCCCCGCGAGATCGTCATCGGCGGCCCCGCCGGGGCGGCGAAGTACTTCAACGCGGCGGTGTTTCCGGCCATCGCCAGGGCGCTCGGCGTGACCATCCTCTACGAGGGCTCGAACTCCCTGACCAACCTGCAGAAGATGCAGGCCGACCGCGACGCGCCGAAGTTCTCGGTGGTCATCATGGACGACCCGGTGATGATCCGCGCCGCCGACGAGGGGCTGATCGTCCCCATCACCGCCGCCGGCTCCCCCAACCTCGACCGGCTGGTGCCGGGGGCGGTGCACCGCGACGGGCTGTGGGCCAACTACCAGCGTCCCTGGGCCGGCATCGCCCACAACGCCGCGGTCGCCGCCCCGGCGTCGTGGGCGGACCTGTGGGCGCCGGTCCACAAGGGCCGCGTCGTCATCCCGTCGATCCAGAACACCGAGGGGTTCTGGAACCTGCTGGTGGCCGCCCACCTGGAGACCGGCAAGCCCTTCGCCGAGGCCCAGTACGAGGTCGACGCCGGGTTCCGCAAGCTGAAGAGCCTGGCGCCCAACCTGCTCACCGTCTACACCAACGCCCCCCAGGCCATGAACCTGCTGGAGCAGGGCGAGGTGGCGCTGATCGGCGGCCAGTTCTCCGCCTACACCCTGACGCGCAAGGCCGAGGGCGCGCCGGTCGACCTGGCGATCCCGAAGGAGGGCGGCTTCGCCATGCCATCCGGCATCGCCAAGGTCAAGGGCGGGCCGGCGACCGCCCTGGCCGACGCGGTGATCGACGCGTTCCTGGGCGCCGAGGTCCAGGCGATCCTTGCGGAGAAGGCGGTGGTGGCGCCCACCAACACGGCGACGCCCCGCCCCGCCGGCCACCCCGATCCGGCGACCCTGTTCGCCCCGGACTGGGGCTTTGTCGCGCGCGAGCGCGGCGCCTGGGCCGAGCGCTGGCAGACGGAGCTGCTGTGATGGTCCAGCCCGGCGATCCGGTCCACCTGTCGGTGCGGCAGGTGTCCAAGCGCTACGGCCGCACGCCGGTGCTGGAGGACATCGACCTGTGCATGGCGCAGGGCGAGCTGGTCACCCTGCTCGGACCCTCCGGATGCGGGAAGACCACCCTGCTGCGGGTGATCGCCGGGCTGACCGCGCCCGACACGGGCTGGCTGGCGCTCGCCGGGCAGGACATCACGCGCCTGCCGCCGCACCGGCGCAACGTCGGCGTCGTGTTCCAGAACTACGCCCTGTTTCCGCACCTGGACGTCGCCGGCAACGTCGCCTTCGGGCTGAAGGTGCGCAAGCGGCCCGCTGGCGAGATCGCCGCCGCGGTGGAACGGGCGCTGGCGCTGGTCCAGCTCGGCGCGCTGGCCGACCGGCCGGTGCGCGCGCTGTCGGGCGGCCAGCAGCAGCGGGTGGCGCTGGCCCGCGCCCTCGCCGTGGAGCCCAGCGTCATCCTGTTCGACGAGGCGCTCTCGGCGCTCGACCGCAAGCTGCGGGAGGCCATGCAGGGGGAGCTGCGGGCGCTGCTGCGCGCGATCGGGGCCACCGCGGTCTTCGTCACCCACGACCAGGAGGAGGCGCTCACCATGTCGGACCGGGTGGCGGTCATGCACCGCGGCCGCATCGACCAGCTCGCCGACCCGCGCACCCTCTACGAGCGGCCGGCCACCCCCTTCGCCCTGGCCTTCGTCGGCCAGTCCCTGCGCCTGCCGGGGCGGGTGGTGGCGGCCGACGCCGCCGGCTCGCTGGTGGAGACGGCCGCCGGCCCGCTGCGCGCGCCGCGCCGCATGCTGCCCGGCGTGGCGGTGGTCGTCGCCACGCGGCCGGAACACGTGCGCCTGGCGGCGGGTGAGAACACGCTGCGCGGCACGGTCAGCGCCATCACCTTCCAGGGGCCGCGCAGCGTCGTCACCGTCGACGCCGGCGGCCTGACGCTGACCGCCGAGCTGCCGGGACGCCACCCCCTGCCGGCGCCGGGGACCGCGGTCGCTGTCGGCTGGCCGGTGGCCGAAACCCTGCTCTTTCCGGCGGAGGATGCGGCATGAGGCACCCGCTGTCCCGCGGCGAACGCCGCGCCGCCGCCCTGCTGGCCGGGCCGGCCGGGCTGATCCTGCTGGCGCTGTTCGCGCTGCCGCTGGGCCTGCTGTTCGCGGTCAGCCTGCAGGGCCCGGAGGGCGTCAGCCTCGCCGCCTACGAGCGGCTGCTGACCACGCCCCACCACCGTGCGGCGATCGGCAACTCCCTCACCCTGGCCATGAGCGTCACCGTCATCGCGCTGCTGGTGGGCTATCCCGCCAGCTTCGCCATCGCCCGGGCCTCCGGGGTCTGGCGCAGCGTGATGCTGGGCTGCCTGTTCCTGCCGCTGGCCGCCAGCGTGATCGTCAAGGCGTTCGCGTGGACCATCCTCCTGCGCTCCAGCGGGGTGGTGAACAGCGTCCTCCTCGGCCTCGGACTCGTCGACCGGCCGGTGCGCATGATCTTCACCGAGACGGCGCTCGTGGTCGGCGCCGTGAACGTCTTCCTTCCCTTCATGATCCTGCCCATCTTCGCCGTGGTCGCCCAGGTCGACCGGCGCCTGGGCGAGGCGGCCGCGACCCTGGGCGCCAGCCCGCTGGTGGCCTTCGTGCGGGTGACCCTGCCGGTCACCATGCCCGGGATCGTCGCCGGGGTGGCGCTGGTGTTCTCGCTGTCGGTGTCGGCCTATGTGGTGCCGACGCTGCTGATCGGGGAGCGCTTCCCGACGCTTGCCTCGACCATCGCCAAGGCCTATCTGCTGACGCGCGAGCCGGCGTTCGGCGCGGCCGCCGGGGTCGTCCTCCTGGTGATCGCCGTCGCCGTGGTGGCGCTGGCGAGCCGGATCGGCGGGGAGGGGCGGGCATGAGGACGCTGGCCCTGGCCCTCTGCTGGACCCTGGCGGTGCTGGCCTGCCTGTTTCTGCTGGCGCCCCTGGCGGTCATCGCCGCGGCCAGCCTGTCGCCCACCCCGGTGTTCGACCTGCCGGTCGGCGGGGCGTCATGGGCGTGGTACGGCCGCATCGCCACCCTGGACGGGTTCTGGCCGGCGCTGTGGCTGTCGGCGCAGATCGCGCTGCTCTCCACGGCGCTGGCGATGCTGGCGGGCACGCTGGCCGCGGTGGCCATCGCCCGCGGCCTGGTGCCGGGCTCCGCCGCCTTCGCCGCCGCCCTGGTGTCGCCGCTGATGATGCCCGGCCTGGTGCTGGGCATCGCGCTGCTCCAGTACTTCCGCGGCCTCGGCCTCACCGCGGGCTGGCCGGCGCTGCTGCTCGCCCATCTGGTGGTGACGCTGCCCTACGTGGCGCGGACCATGATCGCCGGCATGGCGCGCTTCGACTTCACCCTGATCGAGGCGGCCCGGACCCTGGGCTGCACCTGGGGGCAGAGCGTGGTCCGGGTGATGATCCCGGCCCTGGCGCCGTCCTTCCTGGTGGCCGGGCTGTTCAGCTTCCTCGCCTCCTTCGACAACTACCCCGTGTCGATCTTCCTCACCGACGTCCGGACCAAGACCTTGCCCATCAAGATGCTCCAGTACATCGAAGAGGCGCCGGACCCGACCCTGGCCGCGCTGTCCACGCTGATCCTGCTCGGCACCCTGGCGCTGCTGGTGGTCGCCGACCGCATGGTCGGGCTGTCGCGCATGGCGGGAACGGCGGAATGAGCGCTGCCGGGGCCGTGGCCCGCGACCTCCTGGGCTACGCCGGCCAGCCCCCCGACCCGGCGTGGCCGGGCGGGGCGCGGCTCGCCCTGTCCTTCGTGCTGAACTTCGAGGAGGGGGCCGAGTTCTCGGTGCGCGACGGGGATCCCCGCAACGAGGCGGTCTACGAGGTGACCGACCGCCGCGACGGGCCGGACCCGTGCATCGACAGCCATTTCGAATACGGCACCCGCGCCGCCTGGTGGCGGATCATGGCGCTGTTCGAACGTTTCGGCTATCCGCTGACCGTCAGCGCGTGCGGCCGCGCGGTGGCGCGCCTGCCGGCGCTGGCCGGCGACGCGGTGGCCCGCGGCCATGAGGTCGCCGCCCATGGCTGGCGCTGGGAGAGCCATGCCGGCATGGACGAGGCGGCCGAGCGCGCCGCCATCGCCCGCACCGTGGCGGCGATCCGCCAGGCGACCGGGGTGCGGCCGGTGGGCTGGCACACCCGCTCCGCCGCCTCGCCGGCGACCCGCCGCCTGCTGGTGGAGGAGGGCGGATTCCTCTACGACAGCGACGCCTACAACGACGACCTGCCCTACGACGTGGCGGTCGCCGGGAAACGCCACCTGGTCCTGCCCTACGCCTTCGACACCAACGACATGCACTACTTCCACACCCAGCGCTTCGCCGGCGCCGACTTCGCCGACTACGTCACCGACGCCGCCGACTGGCTGCACGGCGAGGGCGGGCGCATGCTGTCGGTCGGGCTGCACCTGCGCATGATCGGCCGGCCCGGCCGCATCGGCGCGCTGGCCCGCATCCTGCGCCACGTCGCCGCCATGGACGGGGTGTGGGTGGCGCGCCGCGCCGACATCGCGCGCCACTGGCTGGCCACGGTCGCCCCGGCGGGGCGGGGGCGGTGATGCGCATCCTGGTCGCCAACCCCAACACGTCCGCCGTGGTGACGGCGCGCCTGGTGGCGGCGGCGCGCGCCGCCGCCGGGGCCGCCGCCGAGATCGTCGGCGCCACCGCGCCCTTCGGCGTGCCGGCCCTGGAGACCCCGGAGGACCTGGCCATGGCCGCCGACGCGGTGCTCGCCATGCTGGGCAGCCGGCCCGGCTGCGACGGCGCCGTCGTCGCCGCCTTCGGCGACCCCGGGCTGCGCCGTGCCCGCACCCTGGCGGGCATTCCCGTGCGCGGGCTGGGCGAGGCGGGGTTGCGGGCGGCGGGCGCGGGCGGCCGGCGCTTCGCCATCGTCACGGTCGGGCCGGCGATGGGCCCGGCCATCGCCGCCCGGGCGGCGGCGCTCGGCCTCGACGGGCAACTCACCGGGATCGCCTTCCTCGACGGCGGCGTGCTCGACGTGGCGCAGGCGCCGGAGCGCTTCCACGCCGCCATCCTCCAGGCGGCCGCCCGGGCGGCGCCGGCGGCCGACGCGGTGCTGCTGGGCGGCGCCCCCTTCGCCGGGCTGGCGGCCCGCCTCCAGGACGCCGCCGCCGTGCCGCTGGTCGACGGGCTGGCGGCGGCGCTGGCCGCCCTGCTGGAACGCCGGCCGGCGCCGCCGACGCGCCAGGATCCGTGAGCCGCGGCGGTGCGTTCACCCCGCGCCGGCCACCAGCTCCAGCAGTTCCGCGGTGATCGCCTCCTGGCGCAGGCGGCGCTCCAGGTGGGTCATCGCGTCGAGCCGGGAGGCCACGTTCTGGCTGGCCGCCAGCATGACGCTCAACCGGGCGGCGTTCTCGCTGGCGAAGCTCTCCATGGCGGCGTGGGCGAGCTGGGCGAAGACGTGCTCGTCGGCCAGCCGCTCGGCCAGGGCCGCCGCGGCCAGGCCGAGCAGGGGCGGCGCTCCGGGCGCGGGGCCGAACTGGGCGGGATCGACGGGGAACAGGGCCTGGCGCGTCACCACCCCGTCGGGGCGGCGGCGGTAGAGCAGCTCGACCCGCTGCACCGCGCCGGCGGCGGTGAGCGCGCAGAGGCGGTCGGCGAGGCGGCGGGCCACCGCGGTGACGCCGCCGGGCTGGGTCGCCATGGCAATGGCGTGATCGGCCGGCAGGCCGTGCTCGGCCAGCGCCGCCGCGGCCCGGGTCCCGGCCACCAGCAGCACGCGGCGGCCGCCGGCGGCGGCCCGGTCGGCCAGCGCGTGCCCGATCAACGGGTCGTTGAAGGCGCCGACGAAGCCGTGCTCGGCGCCGAACAGCACCAGCCCGCACGCCCCCCGATGGCCGCCGCCCGGCGGGGCGGCGCCGTCGGTCATGGCGGCGAGCGCCCGGGCCAGGGCGTTGCCGACCACCGCGGCGTAGGCCCGGGTGCCGCCGAGGGCGGCGCTCGCCTGCTGAAGGCGCACCGCCGCCAGCGCCCGCGTGGCGTCGATCACCCCGCTGAGGTCCGCCATGGACGCCCGGCGGGCCTCGACCTCGCTCAGACGCTCGGACATGGCGTGCCCCCCAGCGCCCACCGCGCCGCGCCGAGCAGCGCGGTCCGCGTGGCGTCGTCGAGGGGACCGCCGGCCGCGACCCGGGCGGCCGCGGCGCCGGCGTCGATACCGGCGTCGTCGAGGGGCCCGCCGGTGCCGGCGGGGAGGGCCCCACCGGTGCCGGCGGCGAGGCGGGCGGCGAGGGCGTCGCGGACGGCGGCGATCCGGTCCACCGGCACGCCGTCCAGCAGCCGCTCGTTCAGCGCCAGCAGCAGCGCCGCCTCCAGCCCCGCCGCCAGGGGCGCCAGGCGCGGCTGCGCCAGCAGGGCGCGCAGGCGCCGGCCGTGCTCGACGATGGCCCGGGTGCGCGCGTCGGCCATGCCGCCGAAGCGGGTGAACGCCTCCAGCTCGGTGAACTGGGCGTAGTCGAGGCGCAGGCTCTCGGCCAGCGGGCGCAGGGCGGGGGTCTGCGCCTTGCCGCCGACCCGCGACACGCTGCGGCCGGCATCCACCGCCGGCTTCTGCCCCTCGTGGAACAGCTTGGCGTCCAGCACGATCTGCCCGTCGGTGATGGAGATGAGGTTGGTCGGGATGTAGGCGCTGAGGTTGCCGGCCTGGGTCTCGGCGATGGGCAGGCAGGTCAGCGACCCGCCGCCCCGCGCCGGCGCCAGCTTGGCCGAGCGTTCCAGCAGCCGGGCGTGGAGGTAGAAGACGTCGCCGGGGTAGGCCTCGCGGCCCGGCGGCTGGCGCAGCAGCAGGGCGATCTGGCGGTGGATGGCGGCGTGCTTGGTCAGGTCGTCGACCACCACCAGGGCGTGGCCGCCGCCGTCGCGCACCTGCTCCGCCATGGTGAACCCGGCGTAAGGGGCCAGCCATTGCAGGCCGGGCGGGGCGTCCGGGGCGGCGACCACGACCACGCTGCGCTCCAGCATGGCGTGGTCGCGCAGGGACTCCACGACCGCGCGCACCGAGGACGCCTTCTGGGCCACCGCGACGTAGACGCAGACCACGTCGCCGCCGCGCTGGGCCAGCATCGCGTCGAGCGCCAGCGCGGTCTTGCCCACCGCGCGGTCGCCGACGATCAGTTCGCGCTGGCCGCGGCCGATGGGGAACATGGCGTCGACCACGGTCACGCCGGTGTGCAGCGGTTCGGCGACCGCGGCGCGCTCGGCGATCGTCGGGGCCGGCCGCTCGACCGGGTCGAGGCGGTCCGCGGCCGGCGGCGGGCCGCCGTCCAGGGGCCGACCCAGTGGATCGACGACGCGGCCCAGGAGCCCCGGCCCGACGGGCACGCGGACCACGGCGCCGGTGCCGTGCACCGCGCCGCCGGCCGCCAGCCCCGGCCCGTCGCCCAGCAGAACGCAGCCGATGGCGTCCTCGTCCAGCATCATGGCGAGGCCGGGCACCCCGCCGGGCAGCAGAAGGATCTCGTCGGCCCGCGCCCCCGGCAGCCCGGAGATGCGGGCGATGCCGTCGCCGACCCGCTCGATCCGCCCGATCTCCTCGAGCCGGGCGCCGGGCTCGGCCGTGCCGGCCCGGTGGCGGGCCTCCTCCAGCCACGCGTCAAGCGCGTTCGCGAGCGTCGGCATGACCGTCCACCTCCTTGGCCAGCCGCGCCAGGGCGTCCTGCCAGCTGTCACGGATCACGGTGTGGCTGACGTGCACCTCCAGACCCGCCAGCAGGGCCGGGTCCTCGGCGAAGGCGACGGGCATGCCGTCTCCCGCGGTGTCGCCCGCGGCGTCTCCCGCCGCGCGGCCCAGCGCGCCCGCCAGGGCGGTGCGCACGCGGGCCTGGGCCTGGGCGTCCAGCGCCGCCGCGGTCACCACCCGGACGCCCCGGGCCGCCTGCTCGCCCAGGGCGCGGCGCTCCGCCTCGGGCAGGGCGTCGAGGCGGGCCCGCACGCGGGCGAGGAAGGCGTCCGTCGCCGCGCCGGGCGCGGCCGACCGCAGCAGCGTGGTCGCCATGGCGCCGGCCAGGGCGAGGGCGCGGCCGCCCAGCCCGGCCAGCGCTTGCCGGCGCTCCTCCTCCAGGCGCGCGCGGGCCTCGGTGAGCAGGGCGTCGGCGGCGCCGCGGGCCCGGGCGACGATCGCCTCGGCCTCCCGGGCGGCGGCGGCCCGGGCGGCGGTGCGAAGGTGCTCCGCCTCGGCGTCGATGGCGGCGCGCGCCCCGGCGGCGTCGCGGCGCACCGCCTCGGCCCCGGCGGCGGCCGCGGCGGCCTCGTCGAGCAGGCGGCCGGCCTCGGCGCGGCGGCGGTCGATGGCGGCCAGCACCGGCCGGTAGAGGAAGCGACGCAGCAGCAGGACCAGGATCAGGAAGTTGATGGCCTGGAGCGCCAGCGTCCAGCCGTCGATGGCCATGGCGTCAGCCGACGAAGGGGTTGGCGAACAGGACGAGCAGCGCCACCACCAGGCAGTAGATCGCCATGGTCTCGATCATCGCCAGCCCGACGAACAGGGTGCGCGACAGCACGTTGGCGGATTCCGGCTGGCGGGCGATCGCCTCCATGGCGGCGGCCACGGCGCGCCCTTCGGCCAGCGCCGGACCGATCGCCCCGAAGGACACGGCCAGCGCGGCGGCGAGGATGCTGATCATCTCGATGGTCATGGGGAACCCCCTTCAGCTTTTCTCGATGCTGCCGATGGCGCCGCCGAGGAAGACGGCGGCCAGCACGGTGAAGATGTACGCCTGCACCACGCCGGTCAGGACCTCCAGCGCCATCAGCGGGATGGGGACGAACAGCCCGGCCAGCGTCAGCACCAGGCCGATGACGAACTCGCCGCTCATGACGTTGCCGAACAGGCGGATCATCAAGGAGAAGGCCCGCGTCACCTCCGACAGGAGGTTGAGCGGCAGCATCAGTGGCGTCGGCCGGGCGAAGCCGGCGAGATAGCCGCGCAGCCCGAGGCGCCGCACCCCGGCGACGTGGACCGACAGGAAGACAACCAGGGCCAGCGCCGCCGCCGTCTCCAGCGACGCGGTCGGCGCCTTCAGCCCGGGCACCAGCCCGGTCAGGTTGGCCAGCACCAGGTACAGGAACAGGGTGCCCAGCAGCGGCAGGTACGGGCGCGACGCCGTCTGCATGGTGTCGTCGAGCTGGCGCTCGATGGTGTCCACCACCGCCTCCAGCAGCGACTGGGCGGCCGAGGGCCGCAGCGCCAGGTGGCGGGTCAGCAGGGCCGACACCAGCGTCGCCAGCGCCATCAGGCCCCAGGTGGTGACCACCGGCAGGGCGATCGGCACGGCGCCGAGGTGGAGGGCGATGGGGGTGACCAGGGGCGAGTCCGTCATCGCCGCGCCTCCCGCCGCACCCGCCCGGCGCGGATTATCAGGAATCCCGCCAGCGCCCCCAGGAGCGCCGGCGCGCCGGCCAGGGCGGCGCCGAGGAACAGCGCCGCGGCGGCGCCGAGGCGGGCGGCGTGCAGGGCCAGCGGCCGCGCCACCCCCCGGCCGGCCAGCCACAGCCGCGTGTTGAGCGCCAGCGCCCGGAAGTAGAGGGCGCCGAACAGCGCGCCGGCGATGGCGGCGAGGACGGCGGCGAGGACGGCGGCGAGGGCCGCGGCGGGAACGGCGGCGAGCAGCGCGGTCATGGCTCCTCCTGACGGATGCGTGCCCACGCCATCCAGCAGCCCCAGGCCAGCCCCGCCGCGAGCAGCGACAGGGTCCAGAAGATCCGGCCGGAGCCGGCGTCGAGCCAGCGGCCGAGGAACAGGCCGGCCAGGGTCGGCACCACGACCAGCCACCCCAGCGACCCGATCAGCGCGAGGTTGCGCCCGATCGGGCGCTCGCCCTCGCGCCGCCAGCGGTGGCGGTGGCCCTGCTGGCGGCGCACCGGGCCGGCGAGGTGGCCGTTGCCGTCGCCGTTGCCGTTGCCGCCAACGCTGTCGCCAACGCGGCCGCCGCCGTTGCCCTCGCGCCCGCTCATGGGCCGCCTCCGCGCGTCGGCCGGGGCGGCTCGGGGCGGCCGGTCCCGTCGGCGCGCAGCGCCGCCACGAGATGGCGCACGGCCGCGAGGTGCAGGCGCTGCGCGCCGGTGCGGGCCGCCGCCTCCTCGTCGCGGGTGCGGGCGAAGCGGCTCAGCACCTCGTGCTCCAGCCGGTCCAGATCGTCGCCGGGCACCGCCTCGCGTGTCGCCACGGCGACCGCGCCGCCGCCGCTGACCGTCAGCACGCCGCCGCGCACCGCGCAGAAGCCTTCGCGGCCGTCGGCCCGGCGCCAGGACAGGACGCTGGGCACCAGCGCGGTCAGGAAATCGGCGTGGCCGGGACGGATGCCGAAGCCGCCGGCGGGATCCTCGGCGCGGACCTGGACGACGCCGTCGAGCGAGACGGCGACCGCGTCGGGGGTGGTGACGGTGAGCGAGAGTGCCACCGGGATCATCGCCCGCCCTCCCTGGCTTCCTTGGCCCGGGCGTCCGCCAGCGCGCCCACCATGTAGAGCGAGGATTCCGCCCAGTCATCGGTTTCGCCGTCGAGGATGGCCCGGCAACCGGCGATGGTGTCGGCCACCGCGACGCTGGCCCCGCGGTGGCCGGTGAACGCCTCGGTCACGGCGAAGGGCTGGGTGAGGAATCGCTGCAGGCGCCGGGCGCGGCGCACCGCCACGCGGTCCGGGGCGCTCAGCTCCTCGATGCCCAGCAGGGCGATGATGTCCTGCAGTTCGCGGTAGTGGGCGATCAGCCCGCGCACCGCCTCGGCGGTGGCGTAGTGCGCCTCGCCGACCGCCAGGGGGTCGAGAAGGGTGGAGGTGGAGGCCAGCGGATCCACCGCGGGGTAGAGGCCCTCGGCGGCCATCGGGCGGGACAGCACGATGGCGCTGTCGAGATGGCCGAACAGCTCCGCCACCGCCGGGTCGGTGAAGTCGTCGGCGGGAACGTACACCGCCTGGATCGCCGTCACCGTGGCGCCGGGCACCGAGGCGATGCGCTCCTCCATCTCGGCGATCTCGGTGATCAGGGTCGGCTGGTACCCGACCCGCGACGGCAGGCGGCCGAGCAGGCCCGACACCTCCGCCCCGGCCTGCACGAAGCGGAAGACGTTGTCCATCAGCAGCAGTACGTCGCGCCGCGCCACGTCGCGGAACCACTCGGCGATGGTCAGCGCGGTCAGACCGACCCGCCAGCGTGCGCCGGGCGGTTCGTTCATCTGCCCGAACACCAGCGCCGTGCGGTCCAGCACCCCGGAGCGGCGCATCTCCTCCAGCAGTTCGTGGCCCTCGCGGGAGCGCTCGCCGATGCCGGCGAACACGGAGATGCCGGTCTGGCGCGCCACCATGGTGTGGATCAGCTCGGTCACCAGCACGGTCTTGCCGACCCCGGCACCGCCGAACATGCCGCCCTTGCCGCCCCGCGCCAGCGGGGCCAGCAGGTCGATCACCTTGATGCCGGTCTCGAAGCGCTCGCGGTGCGGCGTCTGCTCCGCCAGGGCCGGTGCGGGGCGGTGGATCGGCCAGCGCGGCGTGGCCGCGGGAAAGGGCGCGCCGCCGTCGCCCGGCCGGCCCAGTGTGTCGACCAGCCGGCCCAGCACCGGGGCGCCCACGGGAACGGTGATGGGCGCCCCGGTGGCCCGCGCCGGCGTGCCGCGGGCGAGCCCGGCGGTGGTGCCGAGCGCGATGGCCCGGGCGGTCGCGCGGTCGACATGGGCCTGCACCTCGCACACCAGCGGGTCGGGCGCGTCCCACAGCACCTCCACGGCCTCCATCAGGGCGGGCAGGCTGTCGGGGGCGAAGGCGAGGTCGACCACCGAGCCGCGCACGGCGCGCACGCGGCCGGCCGCCGGCGGCGGCGTCGCTGGCATGAGCGACTTCCTCCCTGTGCGGTGCGGTGGGAAAAGCTTGGCACCGCCGGCCGGCGATGTCGTGAACGGGAATGGCATGGAAGAACTGTGGAATGGGCATGCGCCGCCGGCCGGCGGCGGCCGTACCCTTTTGGGCCCCGGGTGCGGCTTGACAGGGCGGTCGTCCGGGCGCACAAAATTGGAACGATCCAACATTCGGGCCAACAAAGCGATCGGTGGCGGCATCATGTCGGAGCAGGCCGGCGGCGCGGGGCGGGGGCGGGTGACGTTGCAGGACGTCGCGGTGCACGCCGGCGTGTCGCGCTCGACCGTGTCTCTGGTTCTGCGCGACAGCCCCCTGGTCGCCGAGGAGACGCGGCGCCGGGTCGCGGAGTCGATGGCCGCGCTGGGCTACGTCTACAACCGCGGCGCCGCCAACCTGCGGGCCAGCCGCACCAAGACCGTGGGGCTGCTGGTCACCAACATCGCCAATCCCTTCTTCGCCGAGATGACCGCCGGGGTCGACCACGTGCTGGACGCCGCGGGGATGGCGGTGTTCCTGGCCAACACCACCGAGGCGCTGGACAAGCAGGACCGCTTCCTGCGCCGCATGCGCGAGCAGAACGTCGACGGGGTGATCATCTGCCCCGTCGCCGGCACCGAGGCGGACCTGATCGCGCGGATGCGCGAGTGGGGCATGCCGTGCATCCAGACCCTGCGCTACGTCGCCGCACGCGACGGCGACTACGCCGGGTGCGACTACCGCTTCGGCATGGACCTGGTGACCGAGCACCTGATCCGCCTGGGCCACCGCCGCATCGCCCTGGTGGGGGGCGAGCGGGTGCACTCGGCGCTCAGCGACCGGCGCGCCGGCTTCGCCGATGCCCTGCGCCGCCACGGGCTGGCGTCCGACCTCGTCGTCAAGGCGCCGCTGACCCGGCGCGCCGGGGCCGAGGCGGTGGGCACGCTGCTCGACCGCGCGGACCCGCCGACCGCCGCCATCGCCTTCAACGACATCGTCGCCTTCGGCATGCTGGGCGGGCTGGCCGACCGCGGCATCGAGGCGGGCCGCGACTTCGCGGTGTGCGGCTTCGACGACGTGCCCGACGCCGCCCTGTCGCGCCCGGCGCTGACCACGGTGTCGACCCAGCCCTTCCAGATCGGCAAGGAGGCGGCGAAGCTGCTGCTGCGCCGCATCGCCGATCCCCGGGGCGCGCCGGAGCGGGTGATCCTGCCGACCCGCCTGATCGTGCGCGAATCCTGCGGCGGCGGCGGGCGGCGGGAACGGGCACCGCCGCGGGCCCGGGCGTGACCGGGGGCGTGACCGGGGGCGTGACCCGTTTTCGGGGTTGCTTGTTTGGATCGATCCAATTACCGTCGACGCGTTCCGTGACACGAACAATCCGGTCCGAAAGAACGCCCGTGCAAGGGTGACCACGCGCCGCGCCCATCCACCGGGCCGGTGGCAGCCGGGGGAGGAAACGGGTGGACTACGAGTTCCGGTTCGGCGACCTGCTCGCCTACACCGACGTCCTGCTGGCGGGGGCCTGGCTCACGGTCCAGCTGTCGGCCAGCGCCATGGTGCTGGGCCTGGTGGTGGCGATCCTCGGCTCGCTGGGCAAGACCTGGGGGCCGGCCCCGGTGCGCTGGGCGATCCAGGCCTACATCGAGGTCATCCGCAACACCCCCTTCCTGGTGCAGATCTTCCTGATCTTCTTCGGCCTGCCGGCGGTGGGCGTGCGGCTGTCGCCGGACGCCGCGGCGCTGCTGGCCATGGTGGTCAACGTCGGTGCCTATGCCATCGAAATCCTGCGCGCCGGCATCGAGTCCATCCACAAGGGGCAGATCGAGGCCGGCCTGGCGCTCGGCCTGAAGCCCTTGCAGGTGTTCCGCTACGTCGTGCTGAAGCCGGCGCTGCGCACCGTCTACCCTGCGCTGACCAGCCAGTTCATCCTGCTGATGCTGGGGTCCAGCGTCGTCTCGGCCATCTCGGCCGAGGAGCTGACCTCGGTCGCCAACAACATCCAGTCCCAGACCTTCCGCGCCTTCGAGGTCTACATCGTGGTGACGGTCATGTACCTGGGTCTGGCGCTGGCCTTCTCCGGGGTGTTCGCGGCGATCCGCCGCGTCGCCTTCGGTTACGCCGACCGCCGCTGACGGAGTGCGCGATGATCCGCCCCTTCACCCTCAACGAGGTCTGGTTCCTGGTCGGCGCCGTGCAGTGGACCCTGGCGCTGTCGGCCATCGCCTTCCTGGGCGGTGCGCTGGTCGGGCTGTTCGTGGCGCTCGCCCGCACCGCCGAGGCGCGGCCGCTGCGCTGGGCCGCCACCGGCTACATCCAGGTGTTCCAGGGCACGCCGCTGCTGATGCAGCTGTTCCTGGTGTTCTTCGGCGCCACCGTGCTGGGCTTCGACGTCAACCCCTGGGCGGCCGCGGCACTCGGCCTCACCCTGAACGCCAGCGCCTTCCTGGGCGAGATCTGGCGCGGCTGCATCCAGGCCGTGCCCAAGGGCCAGTGGGAGGCGGCCAACGCGCTGGGCATGGGCTACGTCACGCGCATGCGCTACGTCGTGCTGCCCCAGGCGGTGACGGTGGCGATTCCCCCCACCGTCGGCTTCTCGGTCCAGCTCATCAAAAGCACCTCGCTGGCCGCCATCATCGGCTTCACCGAGCTGACGCGGGCCGGCCAGCTCGTCAACAACGCCACCTTCAAGCCGTTTCTGGTGTTCTCCATCGTGGCGCTGCTCTACTTCGCCCTGTGCTGGCCGCTGTCCCTGCTCAGCAGCCATCTGGAGCGGCGCTACGCCGCCCCCACCCGTTAGCCAACAACCAAGACCTGGAGAGGATCCGCCCATGACCACCCGTTTCACCCGCCGCCTCGCCCTGGCGACCGGCCTGCTGGTCGCCACCGCCCTCGGCACCGCCGCCCTGCCGGCCGCCGCCGACACCCCCCAGGAGATCAAGGCGCGCGGCAAGCTGGTCGTCGGCATGCTCGTCGACTTCCCGCCCTTCGGCATCACCGACATCCAGGGCAAGCCCGACGGCTACGACGCCGACGTCGCCAAGGCGATGGCCGAGGCGATGGGGGTGCCGGTCGAGATCGTGCCGGTGACCGGCCCCAACCGCATCCCCTACCTGCAGACCGACAAGGTCGACCTGCTGGTGGCCTCGCTGGGCATCACGCCGGAGCGCGCCAAGCAGGTCGACTTCTCCGACCCCTACGCCGCCATCTCCATCGGCGTGCTGGCCGCCGGCAAGACGGCGATCGCCGGTCCGGAGGACCTCAAGGGCAAGAGCGTCGGCGTGGTGCGCGCCAGCACCCAGGACACCGCGGTGACCCGCGTGGCGCCGGACGGCGCGACCATCCGCCGCTTCGACGACGACGCCAGCGCCGTCCAGGCTCTGCTGTCGGGCCAGGTCGACGCCATCGGCGTCTCCAACGTGGTCGCCAAGGAGATCAAGAAGCTGGACACCGCGGCCAACTACACGATGAAGTTCGAGCTGAGCCGCCAGGTCCAGGGCATCGCGCTGCGCCAGGGCCAGCCCGAGCTGATGACGTGGGTCAACGACTTCATCGCCACGATCAAGACGAACGGCACGCTCAACGCGATCCACCGCAAGTGGCTGGACAGCGACCTGCCCGAACTGAAGAAGTCCTGACGCGCGCCATGCCCGCCCCCACCGCCCCCACCGCCCCCACCGCCGCCGCCCCCTCCGCCGCGGCCCCCTCCGCCGCCCGGCCCGGCGCCGGCCGCCAGCTCGGCGGCGAGCCCATCATCGTGATGGAGGGGGTGCAGAAATGGTTCGAGTCCTTCCAGGTGCTGAAGGACATCGAGCTGACGGTGCGGGCGGGCGAGCGCATCGTCGTCTGCGGGCCCTCGGGCTCCGGCAAGTCCACCCTGATCCGCTGCATCAACCAGCTGGAGCACCACCAGAAGGGGCGCATCGTCGTCGACGGCAAGGAGCTGGGTCGCGGCCTGCGCACCATCGACGCGGTGCGCCGCGACGTCGGCATGGTGTTCCAGTCCTTCAACCTGTTCCCCCACCTGACGGTGGTGGAGAACTGCATGCTCGCACCCCTGAAGGTGCGTGGCGTCAAGAAGGAGGAGGCGCGGGCCACCGCCATGCGCTACCTGGAGCGGGTGCGCATCCCCGAGCAGGCGGACAAGTACCCGGGCCAGCTCTCCGGCGGCCAGCAGCAGCGCGTCGCCATCGCCCGCGCGCTGTGCATGACCCCGAAGATCATGCTGTTCGACGAGCCGACCTCGGCGCTCGACCCGGAGATGGTCAAGGAGGTCCTTGACACCATGATCTCGCTGGCCGACGACGGCATGACCATGCTGTGCGTCACCCACGAGATGGGCTTCGCCCGCTCCGTCGCGGACCGCGTGATCTTCATGGACCGCGGCGAGATCGTCGAGGTCGCGCCGCCCGAGGAGTTCTTCGCCAACCCCCGCTCGGACCGCACCCGCACCTTCCTCGGCCAGATCCTTTCCCACTAGAAGACGCCATCCATGAAACCCGACCTCCTCCTCGTCGAACCGATGATGCCCGCCATGGAGGCGGCGCTGGACGCCGCCTACACGGTGCACCGCCTGCCCCCCGCCGGGGAGGCGCGGGACGCCTTGCTGGCCGGGGTGGCGCCCCGGGTGCGGGCGGTGGTGACCGGCGGCGGCACCGGCGTGCGCAACGAGGTGGTGAACGCCCTGCCGGGCCTCGGCATCATCGCCGTGTTCGGCGTCGGCACCGACGCGGTCGACCTGGAGAACGCCCGGTCCCGCGGCGTGCGCGTCTCCAACACCCCCGGCGTGCTGACCGAGGACGTGGCCGACATGGCCATCGGCCTGATGATCATGACCCTGCGCCGGCTCGCCCAGGGCGACCGCTTCGTGCGCGCCGGGCGCTGGCCGTCCGGCGGCATGCCGCTGGCCCGCAAGGTGACCGGCAAGCGCCTCGGCATCCTCGGCATGGGCCGCATCGGCCGCGCCATCGCCGACCGCGCCACCGCCTTCGGCATGGACATCGCCTACACCAACCGCAACCCGCTGGCGGACGCGCCGTGGCCCCACGTCGGCGACCCGGTGGCGCTGGCGCGGCGCAGCGACGTGCTGGTGGTGGCCGCCGCGGCCGGCCCGTCGACCCGCAACCTGGTGGGCCGCGCCGTGCTGGACGCCCTGGGGCCGGAGGGGGTGCTGGTCAACGTCGCCCGCGGCAGCGTGGTCGACGAGCCGGAGCTGGTGGCGGCCCTGGTCGAGGGCCGGCTGGGCGGCGCCGGCCTCGACGTGTTCGCCGACGAACCAAGGGTGCCCGAGGCCCTGTTCGGCCTGGACAGCGTGGTGCTGGCCCCGCACCAGGCCAGCGCCACGGTGGAGACCCGCGCCGCCATGGGCGACCTGGTGCTGGCCAACCTGGAGGCGTTCTTCGCCGGTCGCGACCTGCCGACCGGGGTGGTGTGATGGCGCCGCCGCGCCGCGCCGGAGCCTACGACGCGGTCATCTTCGACTTCGACGGGGTCATCGTCGACAGCGCGCGGCTGAAGATCGACGCCTTCACCACCCTCTACCAGCCGCACGGGCCGGCGGTGGTGGCGGCCGTCGCCGCCTACCAGCGGGTCCATGGCGGCGTGTCGCGCGTCGCCAAGTTCCGCCATTTCGAGGAGACGCTGCTGGGCCGGCCGCTGACGGAGCAGCGCGCGGCGGAGCTGTCGGTGCGCTACAACGCCCTGGTGGAGGAGGCGGTGGTCGCCGCGCCCGCCGTAGCCGGGGCGCAGCAGGCGCTGCGGGCGCTGGCCGGAACCCTGCCCCTGTTCGTGGCGTCCGGCACGCCGGAGGACGAGCTGGAGCGCATCGTGCGGCGGCGCGGCCTGGCCGCGGTCTTCACCGCGGTGTGCGGCGCGCCGCGCGCGAAGGACGAGCTGGTCGGGGCCATCGTCGCCGGCCACGGGCTGACGGCGGCGCGCACCTTGATGGTGGGCGACGCCATCACCGACCACGCCGCCGCCGCCGCCCACGGCCTGCCGTTCCTCGGCGTCGTGCCGGCGGGGGAGGAGAGCCCGTTCCCCGCGGGAACGCCCACCGTTCCCGACCTGGAGGGGCTGGCGGAGCGGGTGCTGGCGGATTGACGCATCCGGTTCCCGCCGGTGCGCGCGGCGGTGTAGGATGGGCGCTCGCGGCCACGCTGGGGGGCGGCCATGGGCCCATTCACCGACGTGCGGATCCTCCGGCGCGGCCGTGGCACCGGCCGTGGCGGCGACACGCTGGCACGGCGGCTGCGGGCGCTGCGCCGGCTCGTGGCCCGCCGGCCGTTTCCGGTGGCCGCGGTGTGCGGCCTGGCCGGCCGGGTCGGCGAGCAGGCCCGCCACGCCGGGCGCAACGGCATCGCCGCCATCGCCGACCAGCTCGCCGCCGCCGCCGCGGTGGGGGCGGGCGGCGACCGGCGACTGGTCGCGGTGCTGGCCCTGCACGTCGACGCCATGGCCGTCGTCAAGACCCGCCGCGACGCCGGCGACCTGCAGGGTGAGGCGGTCGCCGGGCGCCTCCTCGCCGCCGGGCTGGCCGGGGCCATCGCCTGCCTGACGCCGCATCCCTCCCGTTCATCGCCGGTTCAGCCGGCGCGGCGTAGGTGAATGGCGATCGTCAACCCGTCGGGAGTCCTGCCCCGTGACCGAGAAGAACCGATACGACCTGGGCTTCCAGGCCCTGCACTGGGGGATGGCGCTGGTCATCCTCGCCGCCTGGCTGATCCCGTCCCTGGCGGAGGACCTGCCGCGCGGCCCGGAGCGTCTGGAGTTGATGGCGCTGCACAAATCCCTGGGTGTCACCCTGCTGGCGCTGCTGGTGCTGCGCGTCGTCTGGCGCGCCGTCAACCCGCCGCCGGCGCCGTCGCCGCGCATCACGCCGTGGATGCACCGCGCCGCCGCCGCCGGCCATCTCGTGCTCTACGCCGTGATGCTGGCGCTGCCGGTGGTCGGCGTGCTGATGAGCCAGGCCAAGGGGCAGCCGGTGGTCGCCTGGGGCGCCTTCCCCCTGCCGACCCTGCTGGCGCAGGACCGCGACCTCGGCCACACCCTGGAAGAGGTGCACGAGGTGCTCGGCAATGCCATCCTGGTGCTGGCCGGGCTGCACGCCGCGGCCGCGCTGCTCCACCAGTACGTCCTCAAGGACGGCGTCCTGGCCCGCATGCTGCCCTGGGAGACGAAGCCGCAGACATGACCACCGCCCCCCTCCGCAACAGCCTCCTGGCCGCCGCGCTGCTGTTCGCCGGCGCGGCGGAGGCGCACGCCGCCGACCCGCTGGAGCCCTTCAACCGCGCCATGTTCGCCGTCAACACGGCGGTGGTGCGCCACGTCATCGATCCCACCGTGGCGGCCGTCGCACCCTGGCTGCCGGGACCGGTGGTGACGGGGCTCGGCAACGCCTACGCCAACCTCACCGAGATCGAGTTCATCCTCAACAACGCCCTGGTCGGCGACCTGGCCGGCGTCGGCACCTCGGCGGCGCGCTTCGCCGTCAACTCCACGGTCGGCCTCGCCGGGCTGTTCGACGCCGCCGCCGCCGCCGGGCTGCACCGCACCGAGCGCGACTTCGGCGAATCCCTGTGCCGCACCGGCCTGCCGGCCGGGCCCTACGTGGTGCTGCCGCTGGTCGGCTCCGCCAGCGTGTTCAACGCCGCCGCCCTCGCCGGCGCCGTGGCGCTCGAGGTCTACGCGCTCAGCTTCATCTCCACCACGCTGGCCATGGCCGACTTCATCATCATCGACCTGGGCGGCTCGGCCTCGGCGCTGCGCTACTCCGTCGACGTCACCGCCGCGTCGGCCGACCCCTACGCCGCCAAGCGCGACGAGTACCTCGCCTATCTCGACGCCGCCTGCGGTCCCGGCGTGGCGGCCGCGCCGGAGACGGCCGCCGGCAGGGTCAGGGTCGCCGTCAGACCGCCCATGGAGGAATCCCCCAGGGTCAGCGCACCGCCGTAAAGCCCGGCGAGGTCGGTCACGACCGCCAGCCCCAGCCCGGTTCCCGGCACCGCCTCGTCGAGGCGCACGCCGGGGGCGAGCACCGCACGCCGGCGCGCCGCCGGCAGCCCGGGGCCGTCGTCCTCCACGGCGAGGACGAGGCGGTCGTCACCGTCGGCCCGCACCCGCACCCGCACCCGGCCGCGCGCCCATTTGCAGGCGTTGTCCATCAGGTTGCCCAGCATCTCCTCGAGGTCCTGGCGCTCGCCGGCGAAGGCGAGGCCGGGGGCGGCGTCGATGGCCATGGCGAGGTCGCGGTCGGCGTGCAGGCGGCCCAGGGTGCGGGCCAGGCGGTCGAGGGTGGGGGCGATCTCGGTGCGCACGCCGGGCACGCCATGGGCGGCGGCGGCGCGGGCGCGGGCCATGTGGTGGTCGATGGCGCGGGTCATCCGCTCCACCTGGCGCAGCAGGCGCTCCACCCCGGCGGGGGCGAGGTCGCGGGCGTCGTTGGCCAGCACGGCGAGGTCGGTCTTGAGCGCGTGGGCGAGGTTGCCGGCCTGGAGGCGGGCGCGGGCCACCACCGCCCCCTCGTGGTCGAGCACGGCGTTGAGGTCGGCGGCCAGCGGCCGGACCTCCGCCGGCACGTCGTCGGACAGGCGGCGGCGGCGCCCGGCCCGGATGGCCGACAGCTCGCGCCGCAGCCGGGCCAGCGGCCGCAGGCCGACCGCCACCTGGACGGTGGCCGCGCCGATCAGCGCCACCCCCAGGACCACGAGCGACAGGGCCAGCGTGCGGTCGAAGGCGGCCTCCGCCGCGGCCGCCTCCGCCTCGTCGCCGGCCACCACCAGGCGCACCGGGGCACCGGCATCGGGCAGCAGCACGGTGCGCTCCAGCGCCAGCAGGGCCTGGCCGCCCGGTCCGGCGATCGGGTGGCGGTGCAGCTCGCCGTCGGCCAGGGCGTCGGGCGGCAGCGTCAGGGTGGCGTCCCACAGGGAGCGCGAGCGCAGCGCCACGCCGCCGCCGGCCCCCTCGACCTGCCAGTAGAGACCGGACAGCGGCCGGCGGAAGCGCGGATCGCTCAACGGCCGGGGCAGGGCGGGGGCGCCGTCGCCGCCCGGTTCCAGCCCGGCGGCGAGCTGGTCCAGGTGGGTGGCGAGTTCGGCGGCGAAGCGGGCCTGCACGTGGTCGTGGAACAGGTCGGACAGCACGCCGCCGGCCAGGGTCAGGGCCAGGGTGATCCACACCGCCGCCCCGGCCAGCAGGCGGAAGCGCAGGGAGCCCGGCGGCCTCACGGCTCCTCGCAGCGGTAGCCCTGGCCGCGCACGGTGTGGATGATGGCGGCCCCCAGCTTGCGGCGCAGGCGGCCGACGAAGACCTCGATGGTGTTGCTGTCGCGGTCGAAGTCCTGGGCGTAGACGTGCTCGGTCAGTTCGCCGCGCGACACCACCTGCCCCTTGCGGTGCATCAGGTAGGACAGCACCCGGTATTCGTAGCCGGTCAGCTCCACCTCGCGGCCGGCGACGGTGACGCGGCCGGCGCGGGTGTCGAGGCGCACCGGCCCGCAGGCGATCTCGGCCGACGCGAAGCCCTTGGCGCGGCGGATCACGGCGCGGATGCGGGCCAGCAGCTCCTCCGGGCTGAAGGGCTTGGCGAGGTAGTCGTCGGCGCCGGCGTCGATGCCCTCCACCTTGTCGTGCCAGTCGCCGCGGGCGGTGAGGATCAGCACCGGCACGGTGATGCCGTCGCGCCGCCAGCCGCGCAGCACCGTCAGCCCGTCCACCTTGGGCAGGCCGAGGTCCAGAACGATGGCGTCGTAGGGCTCGCTCGCCCCGAGGAAGCCGCCGTCCTCGCCGTCGCGGGCGCGGTCGACGGCGTAGCCCTCGCGCTCCAGCCGCCGGACCAGCTGGCCGCCCAGCTCGGCGTCGTCCTCCACCACCAGAACCCGCATGGCTCACCTGCACTTCCTGTGATGGCCGCGGCCATGGGTGGCCAGCAGGTCGCCGGTCTCGGCATCGTAGACCAGCTTCACGATGCGGCCGCCCGGCATCAGCATCTTCACCTCGTAGATCAGCGGGGCGGCGGCGCCTCCGACCGGCGGCCCGGGGCCGTGGCGGGGGCAGCGGCGCCCTCCGGGGCGGTCGTCCTCGTCCCCGTCCTCGATCTCGACGTCGAGCACGGTGCCCCCGGTGGCCGCCTCGGCGCGGGCGACGATGGCCTCCAGCGGCAGCACCCGGCCGGCCCGCAGGGCGGCGCGGGCGCGCTCGTGGTCCTCCCGCTCGTCGCCGTCCCCGTCGGCCCGGCACGGCACCGCCACCACCGCCGGTGCCAGCACGGCGGCGGCGGCAAGCAGGACGGCAACGGCGGGCGGGCGGGCGGGAACCATGGTGGGAGCCTAGCCGGGGATGCCTGAACGGACGCTGAACGGCCGGCTCAGCCGCCGTTCAGGCGGTGGCGATCATAGTGCCGATCGTCGTTCCAAGGCCAACCCCCGAGGGAGGTGTCCCATGCTCCGCACCATGCTGCTGCACACGCTGGCCGCCGCGCTGCTGACCGCCGGCGCCGCCGCCTCCTGGCAGGCGTGGCTCTCCTGACCGTCACCGAAGGACCGTCCCATGTCCACCCGCAAGCCCACCACGGCCGAGACGGCGTCCCTGCTGGCGTTCCACGCCGTGCTCTCCGGCGCCGTCCTGGTCGCCTACCTCAGCGGCGACGAGGACACCTACGGCATGCACGTGTTCTCCGGCTACGCCGTGCTGGCGGCGCTGGCGGTGCGCGCGCTGGCCGGGCTGCTGGCACCGGCGGGCGCGCCGCTGGCCCTGCCGCGGCCGCGCCTGCGCCCCGTCGGCGCGTGGCTGGCCGGCGTGCTGTCCGGCGACCCGGCGGCGCGGCGCGCCCGCAGCCCGCTGCTGCCCTGGATGGCGGCGGCGCTGCTGACCGGCCTGTCCGCCGCCGCGCTGAGCGGTGCGGTCGCCGACCAGGTGGTGCCCCTGGAGCGCCTGCACGAGACGCTGGCCAACGCGACCCCGGTGCTGGTGATCGCCCACGTCGCCCTGGTGCTGGCCCTGCACGGGCTGAAGCACCGCTCCCTGTCCCGTTCCCAAGGAGTGTCCACATGACCGCCCTGTCCCGGCGCGCCGCCCCGGTCGCCGCGCTTCTTGCCCTCCTCCCCCTGGCCGCCGCCCTGGCGTCCCCCGCCCTGGCCGAGGACCCGCGCGAGCGCCTGCTCGCCGCCTACGCCGGGCAGGCCCGCGCCGCGGAGCCCGGCTTCGCCGGCTTCGCCGCGGCGCGTGGCCGGGCGCTCTACCTGGGCCCCCACGCCGGCGGCAAGCCGGAGACCCCGGCCTGCGCCACCTGCCACACCCCGGACCCCAGGGCGCAGGGCCGCCACGAACGGACCGGGCGGGCGATCCGGCCCATGGCGGTGTCGGCCAACCCGGACCGCTTCACCGACGCCGCCGACGTGGAGAAGCGCTTCTCCCGCGACTGCCCCGCCGTCCTGGGCCGCCCCTGCACCGCTGGCGAAAAGGGCGATTTCATCACCTGGCTGGCCGGACAATGAGGAGCCGCCCCATGCGCCCGACCGCATCATCCCCCCTGGTTGCCGCCCTGGCCGCCGCCCTGCTGCTGGCGTCGGCACGCTCTCCCGCCCTGGCCTCCGGGCCGGAGCGGGTGCCGCCGGTGACCCACGCCGCCACCGCGAAGGAATGCGGCGAGTGCCACATGGCCTTCCCGCCCGGCCTGCTGCCGGCCGGGAGCTGGACCCGCATCATGGACGGCCTGTCCGACCATTTCGGCGAGGACGCCAGCCTGCCGGCGGAGCCCGCCGCCGCCATCCGCGCCTATCTCACCGGCCACGCCGGCGGTGGCGACGGCCGCCTGCTGCGCATCACCGAGCAGGGCTGGTTCCAGCGCGAGCACCGCTTCCGGGCCGACGTGTGGGCACGCCCCGACATCCGCTCCAAGGCCAACTGCGAGGCCTGCCACCGGGGAGCCGCGAGCGGGCTCTTCGGCGACGAGTGACGGCCGCCGCTTTCTGTTTCCGGTACGCACAATCCGCTTATGGTTGCACATTCGCGCGCCATCTGCACATTGTTTGGGTCAGACAGCCGTCACCGTCCTCCGGGAGACGCTCCCATGACCGACGACAGCCACCGCGCCGCGCCCCTCGACCCGCCGGCGACCCGGGGCCGCGAGATCCTGGCGTTCCTCTTCCTCTCCGTGCTGATCTGGCCCTTCGTGGCGGTCGCCGTGGTCGGCGGTTACGGATTCCTGGTCTGGATGTACCAGATCATCGTCGGACCCCCCGGGCCGCCGCCGGTGTGAGGCGCACCATGGCCCCGGCCATGGACCCCGCCCGCCGCGGCCTGCTGCGCGGCCGCCTGCGGCCCGGACCGCCGCCCCTGCGCCCGCCGTGGACCGACGAGGCGGCGGTGACGGAGCGCTGCACCCGCTGCGGGGCCTGCGCCGCGGCCTGTCCGGAAGGGATCATCGCCGGCGGCGACGGCGGCTTTCCCGTGATCGATCCGCGCCGCGGCGGATGCACCTTCTGCGCCGCCTGCGCCGCGGCCTGCCCGGAGCCGGTGTTCGCCGCCGTCGCCGGCCGCCCGTGGACCCTGGTCGCGGTGGTCGGCCCCGGCTGTCTGGCCGGCCACGGCGTGGTCTGCCAGAGCTGCCGCGACGCCTGCGAGCCCCGCGCCATCGCGTTCCCGCGCACCGGCCGGCCCGGCCGGCCGCACCTCGACCCCGCCGCCTGCACCGGTTGCGGCGGGTGTGTCGCGCCGTGTCCGGCCGACGCCATCACCCTGGCCCGGCCCACCGCGTCCGACCCCGCCCGCACCGAACAGGGAGACCCGCCATGGCCGACGCCCCGGAATGGCACATCGCCAGCCTGATCGTGCACGCGCTGCCCGACCGCATGGAGGCGGTCCGCCGGTGCGTCGCCGCCCATCCCGGTGCGGAGATCCACGCCGAGGCGCCCGGCCGCCTGGTGGTGGTGCTGGAGGCACCCGACGCCGCCACCCTGGCCGACGGCATGACGGCGCTGGGCCGTCTCGACCACGTCATGGCCGCCACCCTGGTCTTCCACCAGATCGACACCACCCCCGCCGAGGAGGAGACGTGCCCATGCTGACCCGCCGCGACTACCTCAAATCCAAGGCCGCCGCCACCGCCATGGCCGCCGCCGGCATGACCGCCCCGGCGGCGGCCCAGACGCCCCTGGTCGCCGGCGAGGAGGCGGCCCTGGACTGGAACAAGGCGCCCTGCCGGTTCTGCGGCACCGGCTGCGGCGTCATGGTCGGCGTCAAGGAGGGCCGGGTGGTCGCCACCCACGGCGACATGCAGCACGAGGTCAACCGCGGCCTCAACTGCGTGAAGGGCTATTTCCTGTCCAAGATCATGTACGGCGAGGACCGCCTGACCCGGCCGCTGCTGCGCAAGACCAACGGCGTCTACGCCAAGGACGGCGCGTTCGAGCCGGTGTCGTGGGACGAGGCGTTCGACGTCATGGCCGCGCAGTGGAAGCGGACCCTGAAGGAGAAGGGGCCGAGCGCGGTCGGCATGTTCGGGTCGGGCCAGTGGACGATCTGGGAGGGCTACGCCGCCCAGAAGCTGATGAAGGGCGGCTTCCGCTCCAACAACCTGGATCCCAACGCCCGCCACTGCATGGCGTCCGCCGCGGTCGCCTTCATCCGCACCTTCGGCATCGACGAGCCGATGGGCTGCTACGACGACATCGAAGAGGCCGACGCCTTCGTGCTGTGGGGCTCCAACATGGCGGAGATGCACCCCATCCTGTGGACCCGGGTGTCGGACCGCCGCATCAGCGCCCCCCACGTCCAGGTCGCCGTGCTCTCCACCTTCGAGCACCGCAGCTTCGACCTGGCCGACCTCGGCATGGTGTTCCGTCCCGGCACCGACCTCGCCATCCTCAACTTCATCGCCAACCACATCGTCCAGACCGGCCGCGTCGACCGGGGGTTCCTGGAGCGCCACTGCACCCTCCACCAGGGCAACACCGACATCGGCTACGGCCTGCGGCCCGAGCACGCGCTGGAGATGCGGGCCACCCACGCCCGCGACGCCGGCGGCTCCACCCCCATCGACTTCGAGGCGTACGCGGCCCAGCTCGCCCCCTACACCCTGGACCACGTGCACGGGCTGACCGGCGTGCCGCGCGAGCGGCTGATGGCGCTGGCCGAGCTGTACGCCGATCCCGACCGCAAGGTCGTGTCGTTCTGGACCATGGGCTTCAACCAGCATGTGCGCGGCGTGTGGTGCAACCACCTGGTCACCAACCTGCACCTGCTGACCGGCAAGATCTCCACGCCCGGCTCCGGCCCGTTCTCGCTGACCGGCCAGCCCTCGGCCTGCGGCACGGCGCGCGAGGTCGGCACCTTCGCCCACCGCCTGCCCGCCGACATGGTGGTGACCAACCCCGCGCACCGCAAGACGGTGGAGACGGCGTGGCGGGTGCCGCCCGGCACCATCCCGGAGACGCCCGGCTACCACGCCGTCCTGATGGACCGCATGCTCAAGGACGGCAAGCTCAACTGCTTCTGGGTGCAGTGCAACAACAACCTCCAGGCCGCCCCCAACACCGCCCACGAGACCTATCCCGGCTACCGCAACCCCGACAACTTCATCGTCGTCTCCGACGCCTACCCCACGGTGACGGCGCTGGCCGCCGACCTGATCCTGCCCGTCGCCATGTGGGTGGAGAAGGAGGGGGCGTATGGCAACGCCGAGCGGCGCACCCATTTCTGGCACCAGCTGGTCGACGCCCCGGGGGAGTCGCGCTCCGACCTGTGGCAGGTGGCGGAGTTCGCCAAGCGCTTCACCACCGACGAGGTGTGGCCGGCCGAACTGCTGGACGCCAACCCGGCGTTCCGCGGCCGCACCCTGTTCGACGTGCTGTTCCGCAACGGCGCGGTCGACCGCTTCCCGCTGGCCGACCGGGAGGAGGGCTACGCCAACGACGAGGCCGACCATTTCGGCTTCTACATCCAGAAGGGCCTGTTCGAGGAGTACGCGGCCTTCGGGCGCGGCCACGGCCACGACCTCGGCCCCTTCGACCTCTACCACGCGGTGCGCGGCCTGCGCTGGCCGGTGGTGGAGGGGGAGGAGACGCGCTGGCGCTTCCGCGAGGGCCACGACCCGTACGTGCCCGCCGGCAGCGACGTGCGATTCTACGGCAACCCCGACGGCAAGGCCAAGGTGTTCGCGTTCCCCTACGAGCCGCCGGCCGAGAGCCCGGATGCGGAGTTCGACCTGTGGCTGGTGACCGGCCGCGTGCTGGAGCACTGGCACTCCGGCTCGATGACCGGGCGGGTGCCGGAGCTCTACCGCGCCTTCCCCAACGCGGTGGTGTTCATGCACCCCGACGACGCGCGCGAGCGCAAGCTGCGCCGCGGCTCGGAGGTGCGGGTGCGCTCGCGCCGTGGCGAGATCCGCACCCGGGTGGAGACCCGCGGGCGCAACCGGCCGCCGCGCGGCGTGGTGTTCGTGCCATGGTTCGACAGCAGCCAGCTCATCAACAAGTGCACCCTGGACGCCACCGACCCGATCTCCAAGCAGACGGACTTCAAGAAATGCGCCGTGCGCGTGCAGGCGGTCTAAGGGGAGGCCAGGCCATGGGAAAAACCACTCTGGCGGCCCTCGCCGCCCTGGCGTTGCTGGTGCCGGCGCTGCTGGTGCCCGCGGTGCTCCAGGCCCAGATGCCGGAGGAGTCGCCGTTCCGCCCGCCGGTGACCTTCACCGACGAGCCCGCGGCCCCGCCGCTGTCCGACCGCGTGCCCGAGCGCGGTCGCATCCAGCGCAACTACCCCGAACAGCCGCCGGTGATCCCCCACGCCATCGCCGGCTACGAGCTGAACCTGCGCACCAACCGCTGCCTGACCTGCCACGCCCGCCAGTACTACACCGACGTGGACGCGCCGATGGTGAGCATCACCCACTACGTCGACCGCGCCGGCCAGACCCTCGGCGCGCTGGCGCCGCGGCGCTACTTCTGCACCCAGTGCCACGTGCCCCAGGCCGACGTCGACCCCCCGGTCGCCAACACCTATGTCGAGCTGGAGACCCTGGTCGAGCACGGCCGCGCGGCCGGGGCGGGGCGGCGATGAGGGGGCGGGCGTTCCCCCGCCGGTTCTGGCAGACCATCGCCCGCCCGGCCCGCCACCTCAGCCTGGGCGTGCTCACCCTGGGCGGCTTCTTCGCCGGGGTGGTCTTCTGGGGCGGCTTCAACACGGCGCTGGAGGCCACCAACACCGAGGCCTTCTGCGTGTCCTGCCACGAGATGCGCGACAATGTCTTCGAGGAGCTGAAGACGACGATCCACTACACCAACCGCTCCGGGGTGCGGACCACCTGCCCGGACTGCCACGTGCCCCATCAATGGACCGACAAGATCGCCCGCAAGATGCAGGCGTCGAAGGAGGTGTGGGGCCACCTGTTCGGCACCATCGACACCCGCGACGAGTTCCTGGCGATGCGCCGCGAGCTGGCCGAGCACGAGTGGGCGCGCCTGAAGGCCAACGACAGCCTGGAGTGCCGCAACTGCCACAGCGACGAGTCCATGGACATCACCCGCCAGAGCCCGCGCGCCGCGCGCGTCCACCAGGCGTACCTGTTCACCGGCGAGCGCACCTGCATCGACTGCCACAAGGGCATCGCCCACCACCTGCCCAGCATGGAGGGCGTGCCCCCCGGCTGGAGCGAGGCGGCCATGGAGTGACGGGAGGCGATCAGGGATACCCGCCTGCGCCCCCCCTTGAACCCTCTCCCCTCCGGGGAGAGGGTGGCCCGCAGGGCCGGTGAGGGGGGTGTGCACCGGCCGAACGCGCGGCCCACGCCGACCCCTCGCCCTGCCTCTTTCCCCGGAAGGGCGACGGAACCCGACCGCGGCCGCCCTGCGGAAGAGGCCGCCGTCCTCGACGGTCTTCCCGCGATCCGATATCCTTCCCCTGTCATGGCCACTTCTGGAAGAGCCTTCGCCCAGGCATACGGCTATGCAATGACGGAGAGGTGACGCGGCATGCAGGACATCCGCCAAAGCGGCCAGGGCAACACCGCCGTCCAGATCACCGGGGACGGCAACCGCGTCACCATCACCTGCGCTGGCGTCGTCCTCCTCCTCCAGGCCAAGCACGCCCAGCCGCAACGTCTGCGCTCCGACCTCGACCTGCTGCGCCCCGAAACCCGGCTGCTGGACCTGCTCGGCCGCGACGCCGCATGGGCGGATCTCACCGCGTGGCTGGCCGACCCGCGCCCGGTGCTGGCCCGCGCGGTGATCGGCCCGGCCGGCAGCGGCAAGACCCGGCTGGCCATCGAGCTGTGCGCCGACGCGGCGGCGCAGGGCTGGCGGGCCGGCTTCGTGTCCAGCGACGACCTCGCCGCCTTCGTCGCGGCGCAGCGCACCGCCGCGTGGCCGGTCGACGCGCCGGTGCTGGCGGTGGTCGACTACGCCGCGCGCCATGCCCGCGACCTCAACACCTGGCTGCACAGCCTCGCCCGCCTGCCGGAGGCGGAGCGGCCCCGCCTGCGCCTGCTGCTGCTGGAGCGCCACGCCGACTCCAACGAAGGCTGGTGGGCGGAGGTGCAGCGCCTCGCCGGCAGCGACGACGGCCTCTACGAGCTGCTGGATCCGCCGGACCCGCTGCCGCTGCCCGTGCTGAACGGGGTGGAGGACCGCCGCACCCTGTTGCGCGGGGTCATGGCGAAGTGGAGCGCCCACCATGGGGCTCCCGCCATCGCGCCCCCGGCCGCCGGCGAGGACGCCCATTTCGACACGCGCCTTGCCGATCCGGCGCTGGCGGCGGAGCCGCTGGCCCTGCTGATGGCCGGCCTCGTCGCCGCCCACCACGGGGAGCCGACGCTGCTGAGCCTGGGCCGGCTCGACCTCGCCCTGGAACTGGCCTGCTGGGAGCGCGACCGGCTGGCCCGGCTGGCCAGGGAACGGGGTGTCAACGAACGGTTGCTCCCCCATCTCGTCGCCTGCGTCACCCTGTGCCGCGGCGTCCGGCGGGAGGACCTGTGGGCATGGATCGACGCCGAACGGACGGCGCTGCGCTGCGAGGGCGGAGTCGACCGGGAGGTCGTCGCCACGGCGCTGCGCGACGTCCTGCCGCCCGCCGACGGCGAGGGCGCCCAACCGTTCACCGGCGTCCAGCCGGACATCGTTGGCGAGACGTTCGGCCTGCTGGTGCTGGCCGCCAACCGGGACCTCGACCAGGGGGCATTGATCGACCGGTGCCGCGCCCGAGCCCCCGCCCACACCGCCCAACACCTCGTCCTGACCATCCAGGACTTCGCCCGTCCCTCGCAGCCGTCACCACCCCGCGCGCGGCCGGAAGCGATGGTGCTGCCGCGCTGGCTCGGGGAAGGCAACCCGGCGCTGGCGTGGTTCGACCGGTTGCTGACCGGCATCGAGGACCTCGACCTTCTGACGGCCATCGCCGACCAGATGCCGGAGCACACGGTGATCCTGCGCGGGCGGCTGGCTGAGATCGAGACGCGCATCGCAGACCAATGGCGATCGCGCGCCAGTGCGGAGGCCGAAGAGTGGCCGCGGCGGGTCTTTGCCGCCGTTCTCAACAATCTGGCCAATCGCCTGAGTGATGTGGGCCGTCGGGAGGCCGCGCTCGCCGCCGCCGAGGAGGCGGTGACGATCCGGCGTGAGCTCGCGTTGTCGCGTCCCGATGCGTTCCGTCCCGATCTGGCCAGTTCCCTGAACAATCTGGCCAGTTTTCTCAGTGATTTGGGCCGTCGGGAGGCCGCGCTCGCGGCCGCCGAGGAGGCGGTGACGATCCGGCGTGAGCTCGCGTCGTCGCGTCCCGACGCGTTCCGTCCCGATCTGGCCATGTCCCTGAACAATCTGGCTAAGTTTCTCAGCGATGTGGGCCGTCGGGAGGCCGCGCTCGCGGCCGCCGAGGAGGCGGTGACGATCCGGCGTGAGCTCGCGTCGTCGCGTCCCGACGCGTTCCGTCCCGATCTGGCCATGTCCCTGA
>NZ_BAAKJB010000049.1:0-44147 GCF_059703765.1 Azospirillum sp. NS33
GTCCGCGACTACGAAGCCAGGATCGACGTCTCCGGCGGCATGATTCAACTCGCTATGGCGAGCCTGCTACTCCGGCGAGTCTGCCACAGATAGGGTTGTCAAACGGACTCTGAGCGGCGCCGGCGCACCCGCTCAGCCGCCGTCGCAGGTCAGCGGCCGGGCGGGAGGCCCAGCGCATGCGCACCGAGCGCGGCAGGGGCCGTCCGCCGAAGCCCCCGGCCGGCGCAGCGGTGCGCCGGATCTCTGCGGCGACGATCAGTCCGTTGCCGTTGGTGACGCCGCGAATTTCCTGGCCAGATCAACAAACACCTTGAACGCGGCAGACGGGTGCTGCCGGCTGGGATAGTAGAGGCAGAGCTGTTCCTGAGGCGGCGTCCAGTCTTCGAGAACGCGAACCAGGCGGCCAGCGGCAAGGTCGCTTTGGACGTCGGACTCCATGAAGAAGCCGATCCCCATATCCCCCAGCACCGCCATGCGGGCGAGGCTGGCCTCGTCCAGGGTGATCGGGCCGTCCACGTCGATCTGAATCGGCTGTCCTCCCTTCTCGAACGGCCACCGGTACAGCGCCCCATTGGGCAACCTCACGCGGATGCACGGATGGGCAAGCAGGTCGGGAGGGGACATCGGCTGGGTCCGCGTCCGGAAATAGTTCGGTGAAGCAACCACCGCATAGCGGCGGCGCCGGCCGAGCGGCACCGCGATCATGTCGCTGGGGACGAGGTCCGCGGTGCGGATGCCCAGATCGAAGCCGTCCGCGACGATGTCGACGAGGCGGCCCTCGGTGACGAGGTCGACATGGACCTGCGGATGGAGCCGCAGGAACTGGAGCAGGAGAGGAAGGATCTCTCGCGCCGCCGCGGCAAAGCTGTTGATGCGCAAGATGCCGGACGGCGTGTCCTGCTGCGACCGGGCGGTTTCCACCGCCTCATGGATGTCCTGGAGCGCGGGCCCGACCTTGTCCACGAACCGCCGCCCCGCGTCGGTCAGGGAGACGCTGCGGGTCGTGCGATTGAACAGGCGAACCCCCAGCTCCCGCTCCAGCTTGCCGATCGCGTTGCTGAGCGCCGTCGTCGAAACGCCGAGTTCCAGCGCCGCCGCGCGGAAGGACCCGCGGCGCATGATGGCGACCACCGCATCCAGCTCGATCAATCCACTCCGCATGATTGTCCCGAATTTTGTGACGATACATCCCGGTTTATCCCGATTATACAGGTGACGATCCCGGCGTACACTCTCGGCAGATCAGGTCGGGATGGACGGCGCACCCCCGTTTCCGAAGGGCATGGCGTCGTCTTCCCCGACTCCGTCAAAAAGATGATGAAGGAGATCGCCATGATGATGGAGCTGCCTGGCGCCATTTCCGCCTATTTCGCTGCTGACGCGACCAAGGATGCCGACCGCGTTGCCCGGTGCTTCACCCAGGACGCCGTGGTGAGGGATGAACGAAGGGCACATCACGGGCGCGACGCCATCCGGTCGTGGAAGGCGAACGCATCCACCGCCTACAGCTACACCGTCGCCCCCTTCGCGATCGCGTCCGAAGGTGGCCGAACGGTGGTGACGGGCCGTCTGGAAGGCAATTTCCCGGGCAGTCCGACGAACCTGCGCTACCTCTTCGTCCTGGATGGCGACGAGATCGCCGAGTTGGAGATCGTTCCGTGACGGCCTTCCCGCGCCCCGGTTCCGGCGGTGCGAGGGCGGGCGTCACCCTTCACTGAGCGTCGGGTGACGTCCAACCGCCGATGTGCGCGTAAACGGCATCCCGCAGCTGCGCGATCTCGCGGTTGAGCCTTGCCAAAGCGCTGGGCGACGCCCCGGAGGCGCGGAGCAAAGCATCGCCAAGGCACCCGGCCCTGAAGCGCAGAGCCGCTCCTTTGGCCGTCAGTGACACGATCACCTGCCTCTCGTTGGCCGGGTTGCGCGTGCGATGGATCAGTTCCGCGGATTCGAGGCGTTTGACCAAAGGCGTCAGCGTGCTGGATTCGAGGGCGAGTTGCTGGGCGATGCTTCCCACCGTTTGTCCGTCTTTGCGCCACAGGACGTTCAGGACGAGATACTGCGGATAGGTGAGGCCAAGGGCGTCCAGCAGGGGCTTGTAGGCCCGCTGGATGGCGATGCCGGCGGAGTAGATCGCGAAGCAGAGCTGCTCCTCCAATGGCACCGGCGGCTTGTTCTCATCCGACATGGGCTGGCTCCCTTCGCAGCGCGTCCTCCGCCGACATATATCGCGATAAATTTCCCTGGACAAGAGAACCCCTCCGCGATACACACACAGATATCGCGATAATCGTTATCGTCATATCATGGAGGCACACATGAAGAGCATGCTTCAGTCCCTGATCCTGGCCGCCTCGGTCGTCGCCCTGCCGTCCTCGGGTTCGCAGGCGCAGCCGGCCGGCCGGTCCGCCGATCAGGCGGCGGTCAAGAACATCGTCCTGGTCCACGGCGCCTTTGCCGACGGATCGGGGTGGCGGAAGGTCTTCCAGGATCTGACCAGCCGCGGATACCGGGTCACGATCGTCCAGAATCCGCTGACCTCCTTCGAAGACGATGTGGCGGCGACCCGGCGCGCGCTCGACAGGCAGGACGGGTCCGCCGTTCTGGTCGGCCACAGCTGGGGCGGCAGTGTCATCACCGAAGCCGGTGTCCATCCCAAGGTGCGCGGTCTGGTCTACGTGTCGGCCCTGTCGCCCGACGCCGGCGAGACCACGGCGCAGCAGTACAACGGCTACACGACGCCGCCCGAGTTCGTCATCGAGACCAGCGAGGACGGCTTCGGCTTCATCAAGCCCGAGCATTTCGCCGCCGGCTTCGCGGCGGATGCGACGGAGGCCGACGTCGATTTTCTGAAGGCGTCGCAAGTTCCCATCAACATGGCGAGCTTCGGCGTGACCCTCCAGCACGCCGCCTGGCGGACCAAGCCCAGCTGGGCGGTGATCGCGACGGAAGACAAGGCCTTCGACCAGCGGATGCTGCAGGACATGGCGAAACGCATCGGTGCGAAGGTCACCAACGTCGCGGCCAGCCACGCCGTCTTCTTCACGCAGGCGGAGGTCGTTGCGACGGTGATCGACGAAGCGGCCCACCAGTCGGGCGAGGTTTCGCCCTAAGCGCCGGCATCGACGGACCATTCGCTCGTACCGAGGGCGACGACCGGCAACAGCGCCCGACCGCCCGGCCCGGTGAAACCGGCGGTCGAGCCGCCCGCCGTCAGCGCCGGGTGTTGTCCTGGCGCAGCAGGCGGTCGATCAGCACCGCCTTGACCGGGGCGGCCGTGAACTGCTCGTTGGCGCTGGCGCGCAGCGCCGCGGCCACCGCCGCCGGGTCCACCGCCGGCCCGTTGAAGGCGCCGGAATGGGCGAGACCGAACAGCGTCTCCAGCATGGCGCTGCGGACGTGCAGCAGGCGCCGGCGCACCACCGCCGCCTCGATGCCGTCGCCGGCCTCCAGGGTGACCTGGGTCATGACGAAGGCCGCGGTCTCGCCGCGGGCCAGCAGCGGCACGATGAGCTGGCCGCCCTCGACGTAGTGGGGACCGGACACCCCGTCCTCGCCGGCGCGCAGGGGGGGCGCGCCCCCGTCGTCGGCCTCGGCGTCGCCGGCCGGCTCCGCCGCGGCCGCGGCCTGGGCGCGCAGCGTCAGCTCGTAGCGGCCACCGATGTAGCCCCCGGCAAAAAACAGCCCCGCCGCGAGCGCGACCATCAGCAACGCCTTCACCGTCTTCCCCCGTCGCGCTCGTCCCGCCATCGCTCCCCCGCCCCGGATCAGAAGGGCAGGACCACGTCCAGCACCTGCTGGCCGTAGCGCGGTTGCTGCACATCGGTGATCTGGCCGCGCCCACCGTAGGTGATGCGCGCCTCACCGATCTTGTCGTAGTCGATGGTGTTGCCGTTGGAGATGTCCTCGGGCCGGATGACGCCGGCGATGCGCAGCTCGCGCAGCTCGTAGTTCACCCGCATCTCCTGCCGGCCGGCGATGACGAAGTTGCCGTTGGGCAGGACCTGGGTGACGAAGGCGGCGACCCGCATGGCGATCCGCTCGTTGCGCTGGATCGTGCCGTTGCCGCTCGACGTGCTGGAACTGTCGATGTCGACCAGGCTTTCCGGGTCCACCTCGTCGGGCAGGATGGCGCCGAGCTGGCTCTCCAGCCCGAAGAAGCTGGGGACGCCCATGGATTCGCCGTTGCTGCGGGCCCGCTGCGTCCGGTTCTGCAGCTGGGCCTGGTCGGAGATGTCGATGATGACCGTCAGCAGGTCGCCGACCGTCTTGGCGCGGGGGTCGCGGAAGAAGTTGCGCGAGCCGGTGCGCCACAGCGAACTCGGCACCTGCTCGACGTTGATCGGCTGGGGCATGGGCATGGAGATCACCCGGGCCTCGGGCTGCAGGCCCGGGTTGGCGATCTCCGACAAGGGCGGCGGGGTGCCGATCTCCGACAGGCGGGAACATCCCGCCACGGCGACCGACATCAGCACCAGCGCAAGACAGGCGGCGCGCATGGCAAGGCTCCCAGTCAGGGCATGGAGGTGGCGGCGCCCGCGCTCGCGGGGCCGGGCAGGCCGGGACCGTTGACCGACACCGTCTCGGCCCCGGTGATGGTGCCGGTGACCACGGCGTTGCTGGCGATGTTCATGACGCGCACGAGGTCGCCGACGCCGCCGTCCTGCAGGGCGCGGCCGCGCGCGGCGAGGAGCAGCGGGCCGTCCTCGTAGATCAGCACGACCGGCCGGTTGCGCTGGACGACGATGGGGGCGCCGACCGAGCCGACGCGGATCAGCCGGCCGGCCGACACCTGGCGGCGCGGCGACATCCCGACCAGCGCCTCGGCATCGGTGAAGAAGGCGCCGCCGACGCGGTCCAGCGGCATCCGGATCAGCGTCAGGTCGGCCGCGGAGATGACGTCGCCGGGGCGCAGCCGGCGCACCGGCACCGGCACGTCGACCTCGATCGACACCTGCCCGGCCAGCTCGACCAGTTGGCCGTCGCTGCTCACCAGGGCCTGGAAGCTGCCGTCGCGGGGGTCGTAGGACAGCTCGCGCACCGCCTCCACCGGCCCCTCGAACGGCCGGCCGAGGGTCAGCGACACGGCGGCCTCCGGCGGCACCGCCGGGCCCAGGCTGTCGCGCAACTCGGCGGCCAGCGCGGTCTCGGCCGGACCGGCCGCGGCGGCCGCGGCGGCCGCGCCGGTCGGCGCGACGAGCGCCAGCGCCGCGGCCAGGAGGACGCCCAGGAGACCCCCCAGGACGGCGGGCCGGCCGGCGGCGGACAGGGCGCCCGCCCGGTGTGCCGGGCGGATCGGGACGGGGCGGCGGGCCATGGCCATCACCGCATGTTGGTCAGCGTCGAGGCCATCTGGTCGCCGGCCTCGACCACCTTGGCGTTCATCTCGTACGCGCGCTGGGCCGAGATCAGCTCGGTGATCTCCTGCACCACGTTGACGTTGGAGCTCTCCAGGTACTTCTGGCGGATGGTGCCGAAGCCGGCCTGGCCGGCGATGCCGTCCTGCGGCTCGCCCGACGCCGGGGTGGCGCGGAACAGGTTGTCGCCCAGCGCCTCCAGCCCCGATTCGTTGACGAACACGGTGACCGCGAGCTGGCCCTGGTTGAGCGGCTGCGCCTCGCCCTCGACGTAGACGAGGACCTCGCCGGAGCGGTTGATCACCACCTCGCGCGTGCCCTGGGGCACGGTGATCCCCGGGGCGACGGTGTACCCGTCGGCGGTGACGATGGTGCCCTCGGGCGACAGCTTGAAGCTGCCGGCGCGGGTGTACACCGTGTCGCCGCCGGGATCGGTGACGTTGAAGAAGCCGCGACCCTCGATCGCCAGGTCCAGCTCGTTGCCGGTGGAGGTCAGGTTGCCGACGATGTTGATGCGGTTGACCGCCGCCGGCCGCACCCCCAGACCGACCTCGATGCCGGTCGGGATGATGGTGCCGGTGTCGGTGGACTGGCTGCCCTGGCGCCGTTCGGACTGGTACATCAGGTCCTGGAACTCGGCGCGCGAACGCTTGTAGGCGGTGGTGTTGATGTTGGCGATGTTGTTGGAGATCACTTCGACGTTGAGCTGCTGCGCCATCATGCCGGTGGCGGCGATGCTGAGCACGCGCATGGGCGGGCCTCCTTACTGGGATTTGCCGAGTCGGTTGATGGCGGTGCGCAGCAGGTCCTGCCCTTCGTCCATCATCTTGGTCACCTGCTGGTAGTCCCGGGACAGGTCCATCAGGCGTGTCACCTCGACCACCCCCTGGACGTTGGAGCGCTCAACCTTGCCCTGGACCAGCCGGGTGTCGGCGTCGGGAAGCGCCGCCGCCTCGTCGTCGGAGCGGTACAGGAGATCGCCGCTCTGGGTCAGGGACTGGGGGTTGTCGAAGCGCACCACGCCGATCCGGGCGAGGACGTCACCGTCCGCCGACACCAGGCCGTCGGACGCGATGGTCATGGTGGCGTAGTCGGCGTCGATGGTGATCGGCTGCCCGCCGTCGTCGAGCACGGGGTGGCCGCTGGCGGTGACGAGCTGCCCGTCGGTGTCGCGGCGCAGCCGGCCGTCGCGGGTGTAGGCCACCCCGTCCGGGGTGCGCACCGACAACCACCCCTCGCCGTCCAACGCCACGTCGAACGGATTGCCCGTCTCGGAAAACGCGCCGGGCTGCAGGTCGGTGTAGGTGGAGCGGTCGATGGTGAAGGCGATGCGGTCGGTGGGCTTGGTGCCCCCCTGCTCCATCGCCGCCTCGAACAGGTTGCGGTGGCCGCGGAAGCCGACCGTGTTCATGTTGGCGATGTTGTTGGCGACCACGTCGAGCTGCCGGCGCAGGGTCACCTGTCGCGACAGCCCGATGTAAAGCTGGTTCTCCATCGCTGGATATCCCCGGATTTGAACGCTGCCTTAATCTGGACGATGCAGTTTAAAGCCGGGTTTCAACTTCGGTCGGGCGGAACGGAGCGTTCCAGACCTGTCATCGATTTTGTTCTGATTTCGATAAAATTCGGGATGACTGCGATGAATCGGCGGAAAGATCGGCGGACAGACCTCGCGCGGACCGTTGCCTCCACCCTGGCCCTCGCGCTGGCCGCGACACCGGTCGCGGGCGCGGCCGATGCGCCCGTGAGGGGCCAGGTCGGCGACCACCGCACCTTCTCGCGCCTGGTTCTGACCATTCCCAGCGGTCCCATGCCCCGCGTGGTGCCCGGCGCGTGCGAGGTGCGCATCCGCCGCGACGCGCCGACGGCATGGCCAGTGGACGAACTCCGCGACGCCTGGACCGAACGCCTCTCCAACTTCCGGATCACCGGGCCCGAGGACGTGGAGCCGGACTCCGCCCCCGAGGACACGCCCCAGGACATCGCGGAGGACACCGGCGCGGATCCCGCGCCCCCACCCGCAGCCACCGCCGAAACCGGCGGCCCGGCCCTCGCCGCCGCGATCCCGTGCGGCGGGCGGGTGACGGCGATCCGTGAACGCCGGCTGCTGATCGTCGACATCGCCGACCCGCCCGTCCCGACCCGCAAGCCCGGGGCACCGCCCCCCGACCCGCGGGCGCTGGCCCTGGCGGCGGCAACCGCGCCGGAGTCGGCGGCACCGGCACCGGCGGACCCGACGCCGGCGGGCGCCGCCCTGTCGGCCCCCGAGCCGGCGGGCGCCCTGCCCGGCGTCGCGATGGCGCCGGCGGAGGCGGTGGCGGAGGTCGCCCCCTCGGGGCTCGCCGCGCTGGCCGCCGCCGTCGCGCCGGTCGCCACCGCGCACGCCCAGATCCCGGACCCGCCGGCCCGTCCCGGCGCCCGGCCCCGGGCCGCGGAAACCGCGCCGGAAATCGCTCCGGAAGCCGCGCCGACGGCGGCGCCGACCACCGCCCCGCCCACCCCGCCCGCCCCTCCGGTGGCCGCGGCAGCGCCGGCGCCGGCGGCGACGCCGGGCAGCCTCGAGGCCTCGGTTCAGGAGAGCGTGGCGCGCACGCTGCGGCAACTTCAAGACACGCCCACGCCGGCGGCGCCCGGCGCCGCCGCGCCCGCCACCCGCGAGCCGCAGCCCCCGGCCGAGCCGCCGATCGGCCCCATGGACCTTGCGGCGTGGGCCGGAGGCGATTTCGCCACGACGCGCGACGCCCTCCAGCGCGCCTTGGCCGAGGGGCTCGGGCGGGTGCGGGTCGACGCCTTCATCGACATGGCGCGGTTCGACCTGGCGCGGGCCCTGGAGGAGGAGGGACAGGCGATCCTCGACGCCGCGGCCGCCCTGGATCCGGCGGCCGACCAGCGCTACAGTCTGCAGATCCTGGGCGACGCGTTCCGCGCGCTCGAACGCAGCGGCGACCCCGACGAGAGCCTGTTCGTGCGTGTTCCGCCCGGGGTCGCACCCGACCACCACGTCTGGCGCACCGCCACCCTCGCGCCGACCCGGTGGTCCGAGGCCCGCAAGGGCGTGCCCATCGCCCTGAAGCGGCTGCTCGACTATCCCGCCGAGCTGCGCACCCGTCTGCTCGCCCTGCTGGCCGGCTCCGCGGCCGAGGCCGGCGACGCCAACGCCTTGAACCTGATCGTGCTGAGCATGATCACCGTGGAGGGCGAGAGCATGGCCGACGGCCGGCTCGACTACTTCCGCGGCCGCCTGGCCGAGCTGCGCGCGACCCCCGCCACCGCCCTGGAGCACTACGCCAAGGCGGCGGCCGTGCGCGAGGGGCCGTTCGGCCGCCGGGCCGAGGTGCGCTCCATCACCCTGCGCCGCGCCACCGGCGCGCTGGACGACGAAGGCGCGGTGGCCGAACTGGAGGCGCTGCGCTACGCGTGGCGCGGCGACGACGTCGAGATCGACGCCCTTGCGGCGCTGGGCGGCGCCTACGCCCGGACCGGCCGGGTCGACGCCGCGCTCGACATGTTCGGCCTGCTGGGACGGCGCTTCGGCGCCACTGTGAGCGGCCACGACGCGCTCACCGCCGGCCGTGATCTGCTGCTGGCCGTGCTGGGCCGGCTGGAGGACGAGGAGCCCGGCGGCCTCCACGCCCTGGCCCTGCACACCCGCCATGGCCGCCTGGTGACCATGGCCGACGACGAGGACGCCAGCTTGCGCCGGCGGCTGGCCCTGGCGCTGTCGCGCGACGGCTTCTCCGTCGAGGCCGCGCGCATCCTGCACGCCGTCACCGAGGAGACCAGCGGGCCGCGCCAGGCGCGGCTTGGCGCCGCGCTGGCCCGGGTCCTGATCGACGCCGGCAGGGGCGGCGAGGCGCTCGACGTGCTCAACCGCACCGGCAGCGCCGGCCTCGAGCCGGAGCTGGCGCAGCGCCGGACCCTGCTGCGGGCGGAGGCGCTGGTCGGCGCCGGCGACACCCTGCGCGCCCTCGATTCCCTGCGCGGCGTGCCGGGCACGGCCGCCGCCCGGTTGCGCGCCCGCAGCCTGTTCGAGGCCGAGGAATGGGCGGCGGCGCGCGACGCCTACGCCGCGCTGGTCGATCCGGCCGCGTCGCCGCAGCCGGACGACGTGGCCCTCTACGGCCTGTCCGCCCACCTCGCCGGCGACGGCGCCGCGGTGACCGCGCTGGCCACCCGCCACGGCGCGCGCCTCCAGGGCACGCGGTGGAGCGGCCTGCTCGACGCCCTGAAACCCCTGCCGGCCCTCGACGGCCCGCTGGCCGCCGACGACGTGGCGCGCCAGCTGGCGGCGGCCGAGGCGGTGGTGCGCATGGCCGGCCATTGGAGCGGCCAGGCAACGCGCGAACCGTAAAGCCGCTTTAAACGCCGCCCTCTACCGTTTTCCCATCGCCGGCCCATCGCGGCGACGATGGTGCAGCCGTCCCGGAGAATGACCCATGCGTTTGATGTTCGGTTTGATCGCCGTTTTCGCCAGCGTCCTCGGCGGGTTCGCGGCGATGGGAGGGCACATGGCCGTGCTCTGGCAGCCCGTGGAGATCGTCATCATCTGCGGCGCCGGGTTCGGCGGCTACATCATCTCCAACACCCCCAACGTGCTGCGCGAGAGCTGGCGCACCGTGTGCGCCGTGGCGCGCGGCCGGCGCACGTCGAAGAACGAGTACATCGACGTCATCGCCCTGGTGTACGGCCTGCTGCGCGTCGCCAAGTCCAAGGGCATGTCGCAGATCGAAAGCGACATCGACCGGCCCAACGACAGCCCGCTGTTCACCCAGTACCCCAACGTGCTGCGCCACGAACGGTGCATCACCTTCCTGTGCGACTACCTGCGCCTGGTGGCGCTGGGCCAGGACAACGCGCACGACATGGAATCCCTGATGTCCGAGGAGCTGGACACCCTGGGGCGCGAGCTGAACCAGGTGCCCAAGGCCCTGCAGAACCTGGCCGACGCCCTGCCGGCGCTGGGCATCGTCGCCGCCGTGCTGGGCGTCATCAACGCCATGGGCGCCATCAACGAATCGCCGGAGGTGCTGGGCCACATGATCGGCGGGGCGCTCACCGGCACCTTCCTCGGCGTGCTGCTGTCCTACGGCGTGGTCGGCCCGATCGCCTCGGCCGCCCGGCAGCGCCGCGAATCGGAGCTGAACATGTTCATCTGCGTCAAGGCGGCGCTGTGCGCCTACCTGCGCGGCTGCCCCCCGCAGGTGTGCGCCGAGTTCGCGCGCAAGGTGCTCTACACCGACATCCAGCCCAGCCTCGCCGAGGTCGAGGTCGCCACCACCCTTTCCTCGCAGGCCAAGGGCCGCGAGCGCCAGGCGGCGTGACCGGCCATGGCCCGCAAGACCGACCTCACCCCGATCATCATCAAGCGCCACGTCCTCGACCACGGCGAGGACGAGCACAACGGCACCTGGAAGCTGGCCTACGCCGACTTCGTCACGGCGATGATGACCTTCTTCCTGGTGATGTGGCTGTTGAACATCACCACCACCGACCAGCGCAAGGGCATCGCCGACTACTTCAACCCGATCTCCGTGTCGGAGTCCAACTCCGGCGCCGACGGCATGCTGTCCGGCCGCTCGGTCGACGACCAGGGCTCGCTCACCACCCCCAACGCCGAGGGCCAGGACGCGGCACCGGTGGCCTCGCCACCGGTGGTCGCGTCGGTCGGCGACAGCGATCGCGCGCCGGCCGGCCTCAAGGACCCCATGCCCCACCCGATGGGCACCCCGGTGCAGACCCGCCCGGGCACGGATCCGGTCGACCTGCTGGCCGGCCGGCCGGCCGCCACGGCGCAGCCCCCGGCCGGCCAGGGCGCCGCGGGCATCGGACCGGCGACGGCCGGTGGCGGGCCGGCGACGGTGAGCCGTGCCGAGCTGGAGGCCCTGCTCGACCACCAGTCCGCCGCCATCCACGAGCAGGCGGCGCTGGACGGGCTGGAGCAGGAGCTGCGCAACGCCATCGCCGCCTCCCCCGACCTCAGCGCGCTGGTGGACAGCGTGATCGTCCAGCAGGTCGCCGAAGGGCTGCGCGTCCAGCTCACCGACCAGGCCCGGTTCTCGATGTTCCAGGTCGGCTCGGCACGGATGAACGACCAGGGGCGGCGGCTGATGGGCCTGGTGGCGACGGCCCTGGCCGACGTCGACAACCCCATCACCATCACCGGCCACACCGACGGCCTGCCCTACGCCGACTCCTCCAAGTACGGCAATTGGGAGCTGTCGAGCGACCGCGCCAACGCCGCCCGGCGCGCCATGATCTCGGCCGGCATCCCCGGGGGGCGGATCGTCCGCGTCGAGGGCCGCGCCGACCTCGACCACCTCGCCCCGGAGGCGCCGCTGGCCCCGACCAACCGGCGCATCAGCATCACCTTGCTGCGCCAGCCCCCGCGCTGACGCGGGCGTCGAAGACCTTCCCAGAGAAAGCGGCCGGCTTTTTAGGTAAACCGGCCGTTTTTCTTTTAAAGCGCCTTTAAAAGCGCCCCGGTATGGTCAGGATCGACAGTGGTTCGTGGAGAACCCCGGCACTGCTCTCTTCGTCTTTCCGTCCGCAGGTTGACCAGAGGATTCCACGATGAGCCTGTACAGCGCCATGCGAGCCGGCGTCAGCGGCATGTCCGCCCAGAGCAATCGGCTCGCCGTCATCTCCGACAATATCAGCAACTCCGCGACCGTCGGCTACAAGCGGGCCACCGTGGACTTCTCGACCCTGGTCACGGCGCCCGGCAGCACCAACCGCTACGCCGCCGGCGGCGTCTCCTCCAGCGTGCGCTACCAGGTCCTCTCCGACGGCACCCCGCAGGCGAGCGACACGGCGACCCACATGGCCATTGGCGGCCGCGGCTTCTTCGTCGTCGGCAACGCCTCGGCGGGCGCGTCGCAGTATTCGCTGACCCGCGCCGGCAGCTTCGCGCCGGACGACAGCGGCTTCCTGCGCAACGCCGCCGGCCAGTATCTCCAGGCGTGGGAACTCAACCCCGACGGCACGCTGCCCAACGTCAACGCCAGCGCCTTCGACGACCTGGTGCCGGTCAACGTCGGCAACCTGCTCTACGGCGGCAGCGCCACGACCCAGCTCTCCTTCTCCGGCAACCTGCCGGCCCAGGCGGCCACCGGCGACACCTTCACCACCTCGCCGACCTTCTACGACGGCCTGGGCAACCCGCAGGCCGTCGACCTCACCTGGACCAAGACCGCGGTCGCCAACCAGTGGACGCTGACGGCCACCGGGCCGGCCGGCTACACCGTGGCCGGCGTGCCGGTCACCCTGGACTTCGCCGCCACCGGCCCCTACGCCGGCATGCCGGTGGACGGCCTGGGCGACCCGCTGTCGCCGATGCCCACCTTCACCCTCACCTCGCCGGCCACCCCGACGGCCGACACCATCACCTTCGGCTTCGGCAACGTCACCCACCTCAACGGCGACTACGTGCCGCAGGTGATCGGCGACGGCAGCGCGGTGGGGCGCGTCACCACCGTCGACATCGACGAGACCGGCGTGCTGTGGGCGCTCTACGACAACGGCTCCAAGCAGGCGCTCTACCAGGTCCCGGTGGCCGACGTGATGAACCCCAACGGGCTGGTGGCGCAGGATGGCAACACCTTCACCATGGGCACCGATTCCGGCGCGCTCAGCCTCAGCGCGGGCAACACCGGCGCGGTCGGTTCGGTGATCGGCTGGGCGCTGGAGCAGTCCAACGTGGACATCGCCGACGAGCTGGTGTCGCTCATCGAGACGCAGCGGGCCTATTCGTCGAACGCCACGATCGTGCGCACGGCCGACGAGATGGTCGACGAAACCAACCGCCTGAAGCGCTGAGCGCCGACGCACGGGAGCCCCGACCATGAGCATCCAGCTTGCCCTGTCCAACGCCGCCTCCGGCCTGCGCTCCTCGCAGCAGCAGGCGGCGCTGGCGTCGCACAACATCACCAACGCCACCACCGCCGGCTACGTCAAGCGCAACCTCGCCCTGACCGCGGCCAACGTCGGCGGCACCGGCGCCGGGGTGCGCGTCGAGGGGGTCTCGCGCAACGTCGACGAGCTGCTGATCCGCGACGCCCGCCACGCGCAGAGCCTCTACGCCGGCCAGGAGTCCCGCGCCTCGGCGCTGGCCGAGTACGCCCTGGCGCTCGGCCAGCCCCAGGACGAGCGCTCGGTGTCGACCGAGCTGTCGCAGCTTCTCCAGGCGTTCGAGCGGCTCTACGACATGCCCAGCGACGACGCCGCCCAGACCGCGGTGGTCGCCCAGGCGAGCGGGTTGGCGCAGAGCCTCAACAGCGCCGCCGACGCGGCCCTGGCGGTGCAGGCCGACGCCCGCGACCGGCTCGCCGACTCGGTCGACGACGTCAACACCGCGCTGCACCGCATCAGCGACCTCAACACCTCCATCGCCGCGCTGGAGGCCAAGGGCGGCGACGCCGGGGACCTGCGGGACCAGCGCGACCGCCTGATCGACGGCATTTCGGAAGAGATCGGCATCCGCACCTACAGCCGCGACGACGGCCAGGTCGTGCTGATGACCCGCAACGGCCAGACCCTGCTGGACCGCCCGCTGGCCGAGGGCGAGACGCCGCTGACGCTGATCGGCAACGACCTGCAGGTCGACGGCCATTCCCTGTCGGCCAATCCCGACACGGAGATCCAGAGCGGGCGGATCATGGGCTACATCCAGACCGCCACCCAGGACATGCCCAAGGTGCTGGCCCAGCTCGACGAGCTCGCCGCCGGCCTGGTCACCCAGTTCCAGAACGCGGAGGCCGACAGCACCCAGCCCGGCCTGTTCACCGACGCCGGCGCCGCCTTCACCACCGCCGGCGGCCTGGCCTCGCGGATCGCCGTCAACGCCGCCGCCCTGGCGGAGCCCTGGCGGGTGCAGAGCGGCATCCAGGCGGTCGCCCCGCTGGAGGCGGGCGACCAGACCCAGATCGCCGCCTTCATCGACGTGTTCTCCGCCGCCACGACCTTCGCCGCGGCCGGCCTGCCGCCGTCGGCGACGCTGGACGAGTACGCCACCGCCCTGGTGTCGACCCAGCAGGGATACCGCACCACCGCCGAAGCGGAGATGACGACCCGCAAGATCAGCGCCGACACCCTGCAGAACGCGCGCATCAACCGCGACGGCGTCAACATCGACGACGAGATGCAGAAGCTGCTGCTGATCGAACAGAGCTACGGGGCCAGCGCCCAGGTCATCCAGGTGGCCGGACGCATGCTCGACATCCTGCTCCAGATCAAGGCCTGATCCCATGCTGTACAACTCCGTCTCGACCCTCGGCATGAGCCGGCGCGTGCAGAGCACGATGACCGAGCTGCAGATCGAACTGATGCGCGCCAACGAGGAGGCGGCCACGCTGGTCCACGCCGACGTCGCCGCCACCCTGGGGGCGCGCACCGGCCGCGACATCAGCCTGCGCAACCTGTTCGACCGCACCGAGGAGCACATCAAGACCGCGGACCTGCTGGAAGGCCGGATGGCCACCATGGACAGCGCCATGACCAGCATCTACGACGCCGGGACCGAACTGCTGGCCACGGCGACCACCGGGCTGGGCCAGCAGGCGCCGATCGGGTCGTCGTTGCAGATCCAGGCGCGCGGCGTGCTGGAGCAGATCGTCGGCCTGCTCAACGCCACGGTGGGCAACGATTACGTGTTCGCCGGCACCGCCACCGGGGCGGCGCCGATGCGCGAGGTCGACGCCGCGGACCCGCCGCTGCGCTCGCCCATGGAGATCGTGCAGGACGCCATCGACGCCGCCACCGGCGGCGGCCCGCCCGAGACGGCGGCCGAGACGACCGCGGTGATCGCCATGCTGGACGATCTGTTCGCGGTGCGCGACCCCTTGATCCCCGCGACGCTGCCCCTCACCGACACCTACGAGGGCGGCCTCTACGCCGGCACGACGGCGCTGCAGCCCGGTGGCACCCCGTCGCCACGGATCTCCGGCCGGCCCTCCGAGGACGCCGTCATCGCCTACGGCGTGCAGGCCAACGACCCGATGTTCCGCGAGATGATGCAGGGCATCTACATGCTGGCCGCGCTGGACAGCTCGAAGCTGGAGAACGCCGCCTACGCCGATTACATCGCCACGGCGGTCGACAAGATGGCGGTCGGGCTGGGGCAGCTGCGCGATGCGACGGCCCAGCTCGGCATCCAGACCAACCAGGTCACCTCCATCGCCGACCAGCACCGCACCCAGGTCGCCATCCTGAACACCCAGATCGGCAACATGGAATCGGTGGATCCCTACGTCGCAAGCGTGCGGATCAGCCAGTTGGAGGTGCAGATCGACGCCACCGCCGGCGCCACCGCGCGCCTCGCCAAGCTGCGCCTCACCAATTATCTCTAGGCACGCGCCATGCCCGCACCTCTCCGCCGCACCGCCGCCCGCGCCCTGGTCTCAGCCGTCCTCACCGCCGGCCTCGCCATCGCCCTGCTGGCCGGCGCCGCCGTCGCCACCCCGGCGGCGGCGCAGACGCGGATCAAGGACCTCGTCACCATCGACGGGGTGCGGCGCAACCAGCTCGTCGGCTACGGCCTGGTGGTGGGGCTGGATGGCACCGGCGACCGGCTGATCAACGCCCCCTTCACCGAGCAGAGCCTGAAGGCGATGCTCGAGCGCCTGGGCATCAACACCCGCGACGAGACGCTGCGCACCCGCAACGCCGCCGCGGTGATGGTCACCGCCACCCTGCCGCCGTTCGCCCGCCAGGGCACCTCGGTGGACGTGACCGTGTCGGCGCTGGGCGACGCCACCAGCCTGCTGGGCGGCACGCTGGTGGTGACGCCGCTGCTGGGCGCCGACGGCGAGGCCTACGCGGTGGCCCAGGGACCGCTGTCGGTCAGCGGTTTTTCCGCCCAGGGCGCGGCGGCGTCGGTGACGCGGGGCGTGCCGACCACCGGGCGCATCGCCAATGGCGCCATCGTCGAGCGCGAGCTGAAGTTCGCGCTGAACGACAAGCCGGTGGTGCGCATGGTGCTGCGCAACCCCGACTTCACCACCGCCGCCCGCATCGCCGACGCCGTCAACGGCCGGCTCGGCGGCGGCGCGGCGCGGGTGCTCGACCTGTCCACCGTCGACGTGCCGGTGTCCGGTCCGTTCGTCGGCCAGGTCGCCCGCCTGATCGGCACCATCGAGCAGTTGCCGATCCGCCCCGACGGGGTGGCCCGCGTCGTGGTCGACGAGCGCTCCGGCACCATCGTCATCGGCGACGACGTGCGGGTCAGCCGGGTCGCCATCACCCAGGGCAACCTGACGGTGCGCATCGTCGAAACGCCGCAGGTGTCGCAGCCCCAGCCCTTCGGGCGCGGCGAGACGGTGGTGGTGCCGCGAACCGACGTGCAGGTCCAGGAGGGCAACGGCCGCCAGTTCGTCACGGTGGGCGGCAACGTCAGCCTGCAGCAGCTCGTCAACGGCCTGAACGCCCTGGGCGTGGGGCCGCGCGACATGGTGGCCATCCTGCAGGCCATCAAGGCGGCCGGCGCCCTGCACGCCGACCTCGAGATCATCTGACCCACAGCGCGAGGGGGGATTTCCCATGGACGTCACCACGCTGCTCGGACGCTCCGCCGCCGGGCGGGAGGCGGCCGCGAGCGCCGCAACCAACGCCGCAGCCGGTGCGGCGGCCAGTGCGGCGGCCCGGGCCACGGCCACCGGCCTGCCGCTGAACCTCGAAGAGGCCGACAAGGTGGCCCGCGAGTTCGAGGCCCTGGTGGTCGGCCAGATGATGGAATCCATGTTCTCCGGCCTCGACGGCGACCACGTCTTCGGTGGCGGCGACGCGGAGAAGCCGTGGCGCAGCTTCATGCTGCAGGAGTACGGCAAGGCCATCGCCGACGCCGGCACCCTGGGCATCGGCGACCTGGTCCGCGAGGAGGTCGTCCGCCTCTACGCCCTGCAACAGGAGGACACGCCGTGACCGTTACCCTGAAGGACCTGATCCACGAGTTCGCGCCGGAGCCCGCGGCGGCGCCGGAGCCGGCCGCGGACGACGCGGCGCCGGCCTATGACGGGCCGACGGCGCTGGTGGTCTCGGAGTTCCTGGACGCCGTGGAGGCGCTGTGCGCCGTGCTGGAGGAGGAGACGGCGTGCATCGCCGCCGGCGCGCTTGACCAGCTGGAGGTGTACGCCCACCGCAAGGCGGCCATGGCGGCGCGGCTGGAGGCGGCCGGCGCCCAGGCCCGGGACGAGGCGGTGCGCCTGCCCGACGACCTCCGGGCGATGACCCTGGAGCGCCTGGAGCGCCTCGACACGGCGATCCAGTCCAACACCTCCGGCCTGGTGGCGGTGCGCAAGGCGGTGCTGACCATCAGCCGCAACATGCTGACCGCCCTGGAGAAGGCGGCCAGCGACGGGCTCTACGCCCGCAGCGGCCACAACGTCCGCCCGGTGGAGCTGTCGGCCTCGGGGCTGAACACCACGCTGTAGGCCGGCGTCACGGGGGGGCGGCCGCCCTGGCGGGATCGGTCGCAGCGGGCTATGGATCGCGATGACGACGCCCCGAGATCGTCGCCCCGCCGGCTGCCGCTTCCCCGCCGGGGTGACGATGTCAGCGGCTTATGTCGCGCCCGCTGCCCTCAAGCTCGCGCCTGATGAAGTATCCCGGCGAATTTGCAGCCCGTTGAAGACAGTGGTTTCAACATCCATCAGCCTCCTTTCTCAGATCGACGTCACGCGTCCAACCCGTCGCCCGGTGCGGGCGGCGCATCGGGCACCCGGTCGAGGAAGGACCGCAGCCCATCGCCGCTCGCGCCACCGGCGCGCGCCTTCAGGAAGGAGGCGGCCGTCTCGACGGCGCCAACCTTCTCCGCGACCGCGGCGGCGATCCACTGGTTGAGGGACACCCCGTCCTCACGGGCCAGCCGGGCGGCCGCGTCCTTGACGGACGCGGGCAGCTTCAGGGGATAGGTCGCCTTGCTCATGTGGCATCTCCTCGCAGGAACTCAGCCGGGCGGAGCACCGGAACACCGAATCGCGTCGCGGCGGCGAAGTCCCTCACATTGTGGGTCACCAGCGCGTCCGCCCGTCCATTGACGGCCGCTTCCAACACCATCTCGTCGGCCGGATCGGAAAGCTGCGGTCGCCAGGTAAAGCGCACCTCCACCGGCTCCAGGATCGCGGCCAGTTCCCCCAGCAGCCGGTCGACGTCGCCGAGGTCCAGCCCGTGCACGGCCCGCTGTTCCGGCCGCTTCAGAACCGCCTCGTACTCCAGGAACAGGGCGGTGGTGGTCAGGGCGCGGAACCCTCCGTCGGCGAGAAGGCTCAGCACCGCGAACGAAGCGCCTCGCCGGCTGCGCAGGCCGGAGGCGAGGATGCCGGTGTCGAGGATGGCTCTCTTCACGCGGGAGATCGTACCCGATTGCCTCCCGTCCGGCAACGCGGATGACATCCCATGGGATGCCTGGTTGGGCGTGGCGGGCTATGGATCGCGATGACGACGCCCCGAGATCGCCGCTGCGCCGGCGACCGCTTCCCCGCCGAGACCACCCCCAGCGTCTGACGACCGCGCCGCCAGCACCCGGGCCTTCGCGCCTTGGGCCGGGGGGTCGCCGGCGCACCGTTGGGCGGCGTGATCGCCCGGTTCTCGGGCGTCCGCGGGCAACGCGCGCCCTCCTGAACCGCCAGGATCGACAGGGTGACCTGTGCCCCTCCTACGGCTCCCGGGCGGCGGCGCTGGTGATGCTGCCGGCCTGCTCCAGCTTGATGATGCAGGCGACGAGGCCGCGCTGGAACGCCCGGGCCTCGCCGGGCAGGGACACGCCCTGCCCGGTCGGCCAGAATTCCACGAAGGCCGTCGACGCGTTCTCGCCCTCCTCGGGCCACTCGATCATCAGGCCGATGCCCACATCCGCGGACCGCCGGCGGAAGTCGGTGACCAGCACCTTGCCTTCCCAATGCATGCCGCCGCTCCCCCGGGTCGCGCGCTCCTGCGCCCAGCGCCGCAGATAGTCGCGGAAGATATCGGAATTGCGGTCGAACTGCATGTAGGTGGCGCGGTCCACCACCGTGCCCGCCAGGCGCACGGTGTAGCGCGCCTTGCTCAGCGCCTGGGTCACCTCCGCGCACAGGGCGTCGATGGTGGTGAAGGTGCGGCGCACGTTCTCCGACAGCGCGGTCGCGACGGCGCCGCCGTTCAACGCCTGCCGGTTGGCGCGGTCGTTGCGGTAGAGATCGAAGAGATCGTCGGAGTCCCCCATCGCCACCCTGGTTCCCTCGCCCACGCCCGGCCGCCGCTGCCCGGCCGCTGCCCATGTGCACAATCGATCAAAAACTTCTTAATGCACCGTGAACGACCGCTGCGGCGAGCGCCCCCCGCCGCGACGACATACCCCTTGCGGATTGGGGGTTACCAGGGTTACACCGGATGATGATAATGAGACTTATTCTCATTAGCGTTCGGACCATGCGCTGGAGACGGAACAGTATGACGGATCTTGGAACCCTGCGAGGGGGCGCCGAACGGCGCGAGCGGACCCGCGGCCGGGCCCGGCCGGGTGGGACGGGGCCGGGCGGGACGGGACCGGGCGGGGCGGAACTGGTCGCCGCGTCCCTCCGGGGACTGACGCTGGCCGCGGTGCTCGCGGTGGCGGTGCCGGCGGGCGCGCACGCGCAGAGCGCGACCGCCGCGCCGGCCACCGGCAGCGTGCACCTGCTGGGGCCGGTGGTGGTCACCGCCACGGCGTCCGCGCACACCTCGCTCACCGCGCCCGCCTTCACCACGGTGATCACCGACGAGGAGATCGAGCGGCTGGGCCCGGCCAACGGCCTGCCCGACCTGCTGCGCAAGTCGGTCGGCGTGCTCAACAGCACCGACAACCTGGGCCGCGACGAGATCGTCGTGCGCGGCCTGGGCGCCAACTACACCCTGGTGCTGATCAACGGCAAGCGGGTGTCGTCGTCGGACGCCCTGTGGCGGGGCGGCGACTTCGACTACAACTCGATCCCGCTGGCGGCGATCGACCGGGTCGAGATCGTGCGCGGCCCGATGTCGGCGCTCTACGGCTCCGACGCCATCGGCGGCGTCGTCAACATCATCACCAAGACCCCCACCGACCGCTGGACTGGCGTGGTCAGCGGCGAATACCGCATCGTCGAGAGCGGCGACGACGGCAACCAGTACCGGGTGAACCTCTACGCCGCCGGACCGGTGGCCGAGAGCCTGTCGGCCTCGATCGCCGGCGAGCTCTACCGGCGCAACGCCTGGTCGGTGGAGTCCAAGGACGGCGGCGAGGTGCCGGCCCTGGAGGAGAAGTCGCTGAAGAACCTGCTGGCGACGCTGACCTGGGACATCACCGAGGACCAGGCGCTCGACCTCACCTACGCCCTGAACCACGACGAGCGGCCCTACGCCATCTACGACACCGACCCGTCCTACCGCGAGCAGGAGATCACCCGCCACACCTTCGGCGCGGCCCACCGCGGGGTGTGGAGCTGGGGCACCACGCTGCTGGAGGCCACCCACGAGCGCGGCGCCATCGACGACTTCAACACCACCTACAACGCGCCGCAGCAGCGCTCGCTGGTGGAGACGAACACCTTCCTGCACGGCCGCGCCAGCACCACGCTGGGGGTCAACACGCTGACCGCCGGGCTCGAGCACCGCCGCCAGACGGTCGAGGACGAGGCCACCTACCTGCAGTCCGGAAAGATGGAGATCGGCCAGGTCGCCGCCTACCTCCAGGACGAGATGGCGCTGACCGACGCCCTGACCGTCACACTCGGCGGCCGTGTCGACCATCACGAGATCTTCGAGACCCACGCCACCGGCCGGGTGAACGTGGTGTACGCGCTGGCCGACTGGGTGTCGCTGAAGGGCGGCGTCAGCCAGGGCTTCAAGGCCCCGGACGCCTACCAGCTCAGCGAGGAGTACCGGGTCATCAGCTGCGGCGGGCGCTGCTTCCTGGGCGGCAACCCCGACCTGGAACCGGAGACCAGCACGAACTACGAGATCGGCGCCGAGTTCCGCCGGAGCATCTGGGACGCCAGCGTCGTGGTCTTCAAGAACAAGGTGAAGGACATGATCCTGCCGGTCTACGACCCGGTGACCGTGTCGCGGGCCTGGGCCAACGTCGACAGCGTCGACATCCGCGGCGTCGAGGTGTCCGGCTCGCTCGACGTCACCGACACCGTCTCTGTCACCGGCAACTACGCCTACCTCCTCACCGAGGACGCCGACGGCCGGGAGCTGGAGAACCGGCCGCGCCACACGGTCAACGCCGGCCTGACCTGGCGGTTCATGGAGCAGGCCAGCGCCACCGCCGGGGTTACCTACACCGGCCCGCAATACGAGGGCACCACCAAGCTGCCGGGCTACACCACCGTCGACGTGGGGGTCGCCGCCGACGTCACCGACGCCCTGCAGGTCCGTGCCGGCGTCAAGAACCTCACCGACGTCATCCTCAGCGACAAGGACGAGCGGTTCCTCACCCACCAGCTCGGCCGCAACTACTATCTCAGCGCCGCCTACCGGTTCTGACGGTCCGGGGCCGGCCTCCGGACGCCGGCCCCGCCCTCCCCCGCCCTCCCCCACCCCGGCCGGCCCTTTCGGCATGCCGGCCATGTACCGGCGCAATCCCCCTTGCGCCGGCCGCCGACCTGTCGTCCCTTCGCGCCGGCCCTTGGCGAACGGGAGCGGGCGATGCGTACAGCGGCGGCGGGCGGGCGATGATCGACGATCCTCTGTTCTATCTGGCGGCGGTGCCGGCGGTCATCCTGCTGGGTCTGGCCAAGGGCGGGTTCGCCGGGCTGGGCGCCCTGTCGACGCCGTTGCTGGCCCTGGTCGTCGACCCCGTGCGGGCCGCGGCCATCATGCTGCCGATCCTTCTGGTTCAGGATGCGGTGGCGGTGTGGGCCTACCGCCGCACCTGGGACCGCCGCAACATGACGATCCTGGTCCCGTCGGCCCTGCTCGGGGTCGCCGCCGGCTATCTGCTGGCCGCCCGGGTGCCGGGCGGTGCGGTGGAGCTGGCGCTGGGCACCATCGCCGTGGTGTTCGGCGTCCAGCGCCTGCTGCTGGAAGCCGGCGCCGCCCCGCCGGCCCCGTCCACCGCGGGCCGCGCCGCCGGCTGGTTCTGGGGCGCGGTGACCGGATTCACCAGCATGATCGCCCACGCCGGCGGTCCGCCGTTCCAGGTCTACGTCATGCCGCAGCGCCTGCCGCGCGACGTCTTCATCGGCACCGGCGTGGTGTTCTTCGCCATCGTCAACTGGATCAAGGTGCCGGCCTACGCCGCCCTGGGCCAGTTCACCGAGGGCACCCTGCTGACCGCGGCGGTGCTGATGCCGCTGGCCGTCGCCGCCACCCGGGCCGGCGTGCACCTGGTCCGCCGGGTCGACGGCACCGCCTTCTACACCCTGGTCTATCTGCTGCTGGTGGGGCTCGGCCTCAAGCTGCTGTGGGACGGCGCCGCGGCCACCCTCTGACGGCCACCCGCGGCGGCCGCCCCGCGGCGAGCGGTCTTGACAATATTCCTATTGTCAGCCATGGTGGAACCGACCGCGGCCGACCCGCGTCCGCGCCCGGTCCCCCCGACACCGACACCCCCCGACACCGCCATCGCCCCGCCGCCGCCGATCCGCGCCGCCGCCCGGGGGCGGCCAGAGGAGACCCGCGCCATGCCCATGCCCCAGCCCGCCTCCGGCGGGACCGTCGTGCTGTTCGATGTGGCCAGCCTGCGGGTGGCCGCCGATCACCCGCGCCGCCGCCTCGACCCCGCCGGGGTGGCGGCCCTGGCCCGCTCCATCGAACGCCACGGCCTGCTGCAGCCGGTTCTGGTCCGTGCGACGCGCCAGGGGCCCGAACTGGTGGCCGGGCTGCGCCGCCTCAAGGCGCATGAGGCGCTGGGGCTTCCCTGCGTTCCCGGCATCCTGGTGGACGGCGCGCCGGCGGAGCTGGCGCTGGTCGAGAACACCCAGCGCGCCGCCCTTGACGCGTTGGAGCTGGCCGACGCGCTGCACGCCCTGACGGGGCAGGGGCAGCGCCGCGACGACCTGGCCCGGCTGATCGGCCGCAGCCGCACGGTGGTCGGCGACCTTCTGCGCCTCACCACCCTGCCCGCCCCGATCAAGGCGGAGTACCCGGCCGTGCGGGCCATCGTGTCCCGCTGCCTGCTGGTGGAGATCGCCCGCATCGCCGACCCCGAGCGCCAGGCCGCGGTGTGGGAGGAGGCCAAGGCGGGAACCCTGACGGTGCGCGCCGCCCGCGCCGCGCGCCGCGGGACGGAACGGATCGCCCCCCGGCGCGCTGGTCCGGCGCGCCCCCTCACCCTGCCCCGGGCCATGGCCCAGGTGCGCCGTTGGACCGCCCGCCTCGCCGCCGTCGCGCCTCCGGCGCAGCCCCTGGCACCCGACGACCGCGCCGCCCTGGTGGCGTTGCGCGACCGCCTCGACGCCCTGCTGGCCGGGCCGCCGCCCACCCCGGACTCCCCGCCGCCGCCCGGCGTGGCGTAGCCCGGCCGATACCCGTCCCAGCCCCCGCAGTGGGTTGCCCGCCCCGACTTGATACCATTGACCCACTGGATTCAGGTGGATAGGATCCGGCCCACAGAATCGGGCAAGGGGGACGGCATGACCGGCGACGAGATGCGCGCGCTGCGCGAGCGCAAGGCCATGAACCAGGTCGAGTTCGCGGGCTGGATCAACGAGCTGCTGAACCGCAAATACGACGGCTCCAAGATCAGCCGCTGGGAGACCGAGCGGGAGAAGATCCCGCGCGAGATCGAGGGCACGCTGCTGATGGCGGCGCTGGCCGTCGGGCGCGAGCGCATGGCCAACCGGCGGCCGCTGGTGCTGGCCCTGTCGCTTCAGAAGGGCGGCACCTCGAAGACCTCCAGCGCCGTGTGCATCGCCTACATCCTGGCCCGCGCCGGATACCGGACCCTGCTGATCGACGCCGACAGCCAGGCCAACGCCTCGGTGCACGTGGGCGTCGGCAAGGAGCAGATCGTCGCCCTGGCGCGGGCAGGGCGGACCCTGGCCGACGCCCTGCTCGGCCGTGCCGCCGCCGCCGAGCTGATCGTCGAGACCGCCGTGGCCGGCCTCGACCTGCTGCCGTCCAGCATCGCGCTGGCGCGCGCCGACAACGAGCTGAACGGCCTGGGCCTGAACCGCTACGAGCACATGGCGACGATGATCCGCAGCCTCGGCGGCCGCTATGACTTCGTGGTCATCGACTGCGCCCCGGCGGTCGGCGCCGTCACCCTGAACGCGCTGGTGGCGGCGGACTACGTGCTGCTGCCCTGCCAGACCGAATCCTTCGCCGTCATGGCCCTGGAGGATCTGGTGAACGAGACCATCAACGCGGTGCGCAAGAAGGAGAACCCGCGCCTGAAGGTGCTGGGCGTCGTGCCCACCCTCTACAACGCCCGGCTCAGCCAGGACCGCGCCTCCTACGACGACATCCGCACCATCTGGGAGCCTCACTTCAAGATCTACGACCCGGTGCCCCGCTCCACCGTCTACGCCCAGGCCTCCGCCGCCCAGACCATCACCCTGGCCGGCGACCCCGGCGCGCCCGGGGTCGAGACCTACGTCGCCATCGCCCAAGACCTGATCGCCGCCGCCCACCGACTGGAGACATCCGATGCCGCCTAAATTCCAGCGCAAGCCCGTCCGCACCGCGCCGTCCTCCGGCTCGCTGGGCGTGGTGGAAGGAATGACCGGCGTGTCCAGTGACTTTCCCCGCCTCATCGAACTGGCCGTGGCGCGGGTCGCCGAGAACCCGGACCAGCCCCGCACCGTGTTCGACGAGGGCGGCCTGCGCTCCCTGGCCGCGTCCATCGAACGCCATGGCCTGCAGCAGCCCATTCTGGTGCGCGAACAGCCCGACGGCGACGGCTACCGCCTGGTGGCCGGCGAGCGGCGTCTGCGGGCCCATCGCATGCTCGGCCGCGAGACCATCTTCGCCATCATCACCACCGGCCGGCCGGAGGAGGTGGCGATCATCGAGAACGTCCAGCGCGAAGACCTGGACGCCGTCGACCTGGCACGCGGCCTGACCCGCCTGGTGGACACCCACGGCTACACCCAGGAGGAGGCGGGGGCGGTGATCGGCTGCACCAAGGCCGAGGTGAGCCGCCGCCTCGCCGTGCTCCGCCTGCCCGACGACATCCTGTCCGAATACCGCACGCGCTCCCGCGACATCAGCCGCTCGATCCTGGTCGAGATCGCCCAGGTGGACGACGAGGCGGTGCGGCGCCGGCTGTGGGACCGCGCCAAGGCGGGCCTGACCGTCCGCGAGGTCCAGGCCCAGCGCAAGGCCGCGGCCGGCACGGCCAGCGACGGCGCCACGCTGCTGCGGACCCTGGGCCGCAGCCTCACCCGGATCGGCAAGGAGGTCGAGGCGGTGCGCACGGTGCGCGACCGGCTGATGCCCGAGCACCGGGAACGCCTCAGCGCCCTGCGCGACGAGATCGACGCGTTGCTGCGGGGCTGATCCCCGCCGTTGCGACGTCGTAACACCTCCCGGGGTTGTGCGTCCGAAATCGCGCCACCGGAGCGGGTGTTCCGACGTCGCAACACCGCCCTGCGACGGCCGTCCACCGTGACCGCCAGGCGACAGGGCAGGGCAGGGTGTCGGGGGGAGAGACGCGCGAGCCGGCCCCCGATCCGGACACCGATCCGAAAACCGCGCCCCGGCCACCCACCACCCCTGAGCACGGCCTCGACCCCGCCGCCCGAAGCCCCGCGGGCCCTCCGGTTCCGGCCGGCTTCGCGCCATCCCGCCCCCACCGCGGTGCTGTCGGCGAGGGCACCGCCCTGCACGAGGATCGCCGGACCGGACCGCCCCTGTTTGGCGGCGGTTCCCACACGGGGTTCCCACACAGTGGTGCGGGAGTGATACCGCCGAGCCTAAGGGGTGATCCAGGCCGACATCCGGCTCAAAACTACTGTTCCGACACTGCCGGAATTGGGTCCGGCACCATTCCATACGAGGCTTATGCCATGTTCTACCCGGTTGAGTTCGACGAGGAGGGCGGCACGGTGATCGCCACAGCGCCGGACCTCCCTGGCACCCACGACGAGGGCACGACCCGCGGGGAGGCGATGAGCCGCCTGCAGGACGCGGCCGTCGCCATGATCCAATCCCTGATCGACGACCGGGAGGAGATCCCCGGCCCGTCGCCGGCCGCGGGGCGGCCGGTCATTCGCCTGCCATCCCAGGCTTGGACCAAGGTTCTGCTCTACCGTGCGCTGCGAGCCAAGGGCTGGCGCAAGGCCGACCTGGCCAAGGCGCTGCAAGTCGACCAGAAGTCGGTCGACCGGCTGTTCCGGCTGAGCCACGCCTCGCGCTGGGATCAGATCGACGAGGCCTTCGCTGCCCTGGGCAAGGCCTTCGTCCCCGACGTGACGGACGCCGCCTAGTCTTTCCCTTTTCCAGCCCACCCCGACCGCGCCAACGCCCCGGCCCCGCACCGTGGTGCCCTCGGCCACCGTGTTGCCATCGCTGGATGTCGTGTCGCCCGACACCCGCTGTGGGCGAACCCCTGAATCCGAACATTCCACCTGTGGGCAACGAATCGGCACCGCCGCGGTGTCCAGGTCGGCGTCTCGCACCGCCATGGCGTCGACCGGCCCGCCAGCAGGCGTAGGAGATCGTTCTCGTTGGGGTTCACCTTCTTCAAGGGGCGGCGGTCGACGCGGGGGACAAGACCGGCAACGCGCCACGTCGACCGGCTCATCTCGATGACTGCGACCAGGCTTTCCTCAGGAGCGAAGGCGGCCGTCGAGCGGCCGATCTCGGGCTGCCGCATGAGAGCGTCTCCGTCGATTCCAAACGGCTCAGCGCGCCATGACCGTCTCGCCCTCCCATAGCATTTGGACACCATCGCTCCACTGGTCGATGATCCCGCCGTAATACTTCCCGCCGTGGACGCATGAGCAATCCGGCCAGATCAGACTGAATACTCGCTGCCGAGGCGCGAGTTACACCATTCCCAGGGTCACGACCTTGGACGTTCGCGTTCAAGCAAAATTGCTTCGATCAAAAATATCATTATCAAATTCATTCCATAATTTCTTGTGAGTGGCCGTCCGATGGGTGTGAGCGTCAGGTTTCATGACGGCATTCGCGCCTGCATCAGCAAACGCGCTGCTACACGCCACGGGACACAACCCACCTTTCGGTTATTCGTTTCATCACAATGTAACTTGCGCGAGTGCTGGGCGCCGATATAGTTTCCCGCGTCTTTGGGAGGCATCCCCCCGGTAGCGGGGGTGAGAAGCCAGGGCCCTTCAGGTGGAGGACGACGATGCCTGCGCGGGTTGAGTTCTGCGAGCGGCTCGCGGGATGGCTGGAGGTCGATAAGCCGCTGTCCCTGGATGCGGGTCACATCGAGTTCGAGCATCGGACGCGCCCATCGATCTGGCTCAAGGCCGACATCGGGGCGGGCAGTGTCGTGGCGACGCAGTTCCTGACGCTGAACGGCGACATCGACTTGGCGGGTGCGACGTTCCTTCTGAAGCTGAACCATCCCGATTGGAATCGCACCGGCTGCGTCGTCGGGGCGGAGCCGGAAACGGGCGTGTTGACGGTCAGCCGCCGCTGCGATCCGGCGGGTCTCACCGAGGATGGATTGGGGCATCTTCTGGACGGCCTGTGGGATTTCGCTGGCGCGGTCGAGGTGGCCTGGGCACTGCGTCAGGAGCAACCGGTGGTCAGCGTGGCGGGCGACGTGGAGCAGCGGGCAGCAACGGGCGAGGATGCCGAAACCTCCTCCGCCTTCGAGGCGGCCATGGACGAGGCCGGCGCCCCGCTCGTGAAGCTTGCCGAAAACGTCTTCATGATGCGGTTGCCGCAGGTCGAGTTCTGTTGCGAGGTCGTGGACCGGGCGATAGTCGTCAATGCGTCCATCGCTGCCGCCTGTGACGAGACGGCGACAGAGAACCGGATCAACACGGCATTGATGAACAACCTGGCCCTGACGGGTTGCCGGTCGTCCGGCTTTTACCTGGACGAGGGCGGGAGCATCGGTGCCGTGGGCTTCGTCGACGTGGGCAGCGACCTCGCACACCGGTTCGACGTGGCGGCGACCGCCGTTGTGAATGACCTGATTGCCCTCGCGAACGGGCCGTCGCCGTCCCTGCCGACGGTGGATCACGGTGAGGACGGACCGTTCATCCGCGCCTGAATCACAACATTGGGCTTTTGGGAGGTTGCCATGCCAGGGCCTATCAGCGTCGGACGGAACATCGACGTCCAAAGCTTTCTGCAACGCCTGGACCATTCGAACCTGCGCGACAACCAGGCGATCATTCTGGCTCCGGCCACCTGTTTCAGTAGGTTTCAGATCAAGGCGGTGAGGGCCAATCAGGTGGGCGCCACGTTCCGATCGGAACAGGAGAATCTGACGACGCTCCTGGGGCGCATCAATCTTGGGCGAAACGAACGGCAAAGCGTTCTCGACGCGTTCCAGCGCAACGCCAACAATCTGCTGACTCTCGGTGATTTGAAGACAATCTTCCGGGACGCCGTCGCGAACGCGGCTCCCGCGCCGGCCCCTCGGCTCGACCCGGTGCAAGCGGGACAAAACCTGTACGCTCAGCGTGGCACCGCCCTGCCGGCCGGTGCACAACAGGCCGTGGCGACGAACAACGGGGTTACGCTGCAACCTATGGCGGGAAGCATTCACCGTCTGAACAATCGTAACTATATGCCTTACACCCAACCGGGGCACCAGCAGACCGGAATGGTCGCCGCGGTCGATAGCGCTGTCAGCCTCCACCATCTCGGAACGAATTCGATGAGCCCCTGCTGGCCGATCATCGCCTTTCTGCGGGACGCGAACGGAACCCCGAACGTGTTTCTGATGCACCAGAACGGCGGTCACTTTCCGCAAGAGCGGCTCGACAACCTGAGGCAGCAGGGATACCAGATCGAGAACATCGTCGTGGGAGCCCATGATGGAGGGCGGGCCGCTCAATATGCCGGCGCCGCCGAAGCCAACCGCTACGCGGCACGGCAGGGAATTCCGATCGATTTCCTCAAGTACCAGGACCAGGGGAGAGGCCCCTGGTGGGTCGATGCCGATGCGCAGACCAAGACGATTCGCTTCGGCAACGACTGATGCCCGCCACGTGGCGCCTGTGGCAGCCGGGCGGGTCCGGATTGGCCAGGGGGGCGAGGCCGTCACGGCACGCGGAGGTGTAGGGGTCCATGTTGAGCTCCGCCCGGAACCCCTTCTCCCGCGCGGCCCGTGACCGGCTGCCGAGGCGTTTGCGGATGACGTAGCGGATCTCCTGGCGGTCGGCGTCGCAGATGATGGTGCAGCCGCCGCGATGGAAGTCGCGGTCACCGGCCGTTCTCCAGCGCCGGGTGATCTCGATCACCCAGGGGTTCAACATGCGTCGGTCGGCCCGCAGCCGCCGCAGAGGGTGGACCGGAAGGAACACACCCGCGCTGCGTTCGTCCGAGCCCCCCATCGTCTCCTGGCCACCCGCTTTTTCCTCGACCGCAGAGAATCACGACCGGCTGACCGTGCACAGCCCTTTCTCCGCATCCTGTTAGGGAGAAAACTGACCCGGGTACATTGGGTGAAAACTGATCCACCGCTTCTAGACTCCCCCGACCTGCGCGGAGGGGGGAGGTCACCGGCGGCGGGACGAGCGCGCCGGGGACCCGCGCCGCGTGGCGGCGGCGGTCACCGGCGAGGGGGTGGATCAGCCCTCGGTGCCGGTCTTGCCCAGCAGCGGCAGATCCTGTTGGACAGCCGCCAGGCGGCGGGCACGGCTGCGGCGCGCCTCGACCGCCTGCACCGGGGTGAGGGGCACGAAGCGGTCGGGCCGCTGGGCGTCGCCGGTCAGCGACTGGATGACCGCGGCGTTGACCTCCGACACCGTCTCGGCGCGGCGGACCTGATCGAGGAAGCGCTGGGACGGCCGCATCACGTAGTGGATGCCGTCGATGCGCTTGCCGGTCTTGTCGTACACCTTGTCGAGGCTGTCGAGGATGCCCTCCTCGACCAGCGCGTCGACGGCGCTGGTGACGATGCGCAGGGTGTCGCGCCGCCGGCTCCACTCGTTCATGCCGCTGTTCTTGACGATCTCGTCGGCGGAGAAGGTCACCAGCGCCGGCTCGACTCCCGCCTCGACCGGGCGGTCGAACTCCACCGACAGACGGTTGTACAGCCAGCGGGACACAGGGCTCTTCAGCTTCATCAGCCATTCGTAGCTGACGGGGCGGAACTCCAGCCCGCGGATGGCCGCGGCCACCAGCGGGTTGAACTGCACGTAGGTCTGGTCGTCCTCGCCGTCGTCGTCGTAGGCCCCGTCGGGCCGGCGGATCACCAGCACCGGGAACGCGGTGCTGTCCAGGATGTCCTGCTTGCCGCGGCGCTTGCCGGTGGCCGGGCTGGCCGCCTTGGAGATGATCAGGCGGGTGCGGGCCAGGATGGTCAGCGCCTCGCGGATCTCCGAGCAGTTCAGCGAATGGTTGACCGCGCGCAGCTCGCGGCGGATGTCGTAGAGGCTGAAGTCGAGGCGCACCTGCTCCTGGTTCTCCCCGTCGAGCGACAGGCGCGCCGGATCCATGGCGAGGCGGCGCACCACCGCCTCGACGATCTGCTCACGCTCGGAAGGGAAGATCTCGGCCTCCACGATGGAGCGGGCCTGCTCCGGGGTGGGGGCGGGGACAAAGCGGCGCCGGCCGTCGCCGTCGCGCTCGTACGCCATCCGGGCCGGCTGGAGGGTGAGATAGAAGGTCTGGCCGCGGAAGCTGAACTCGCGGTAGACCGACTTCACCGCCTCCTTGCCCAAGGCCGGGTCGGTGTCGGCGCGCGGCGCGAAGATGAAGCGCGGCGCCAGGTCGTAGAGGGCGATCAGGTGACTCTGCCGCCGGTCCTCCATCTCGAAGAGAACCAACTGGGCTGCGTTCATGGTCGCCGGCTTGCTCATCCCGTTCCCTCCTGCCGAAGCCCCAGCATAGGCGCACCCGGGGACGGCGCCAACATGGGGGAGTCCGCCGCCGGCCTGGGGGAAACACCCGCGATGGCGGAGGATGCCAGCGTTGCCAATGGGTTGACGGCAACCGGGTGATCCGGTGGCGGGGCCGATCCGGGGCGGGGCGGGCGGTGGGGCTGGGGGAAACACCCGCGATTCCCGGGTCCCCGGGCGGCGGCGCCCGCCAAACCTGGGGGAACCACCCGCGATTGCGGCGGCGCGCCGCCGCCGGCGGGGACTCGGGCGGGGTGCGCTGGGGGAAACGCCCGCGATCGCACCGGTCGGCGGGGGAAACGCCCGCGGTTGCCGCGGTGGCCGGCCCACCCCGGCCCACCCCGGCACACAAGGACCGGCCCCGCGCGGAGCGGAACGGGGCGGAACGGGCCTGGACGGGCGTGCCGACGGCCGCGCATCGCGGCCGATTCCCCCAGCTTGGCGGCGCGTTCCCTCCGGATCCGAGTCGCGCCACCCACCGCGGGCGGTTCCCCCAGCTTCGCCGCCCTCTCCCCCAGCCCTGCGGCGGACTCCCCCCGCTGCGCGGCGGACTCCACCCTGGGGAGTCGGGCCGCGCACATGGGGGAAGGGGCCGCGATTTGCCGGTGACGGGACGGCGCGGAATCCTGGCCCCCGCACGCCCGCCGCACGCCCGCCGCACGCCCGTCGAACGAGGAGACACGCCCATGGCCGGCATCGACCGCCCCGACCCCGCCAGCGACCGCCGCTGGGGCCGGATTCCCGCATGGTGGCTGGACCACCCCGATCTCGACGCCGACGGTCTGGCGGTGCTGGCGGCTCTGGCCACCTACGCCGACGACCACGGGGTGTGCTGGCCGTCCCAGTCGACCCTGGCCGACAAGCTGAAGCGGTCCCGGCCGACGGTCAACCGCATCCTCCAGCGTCTCGACGCCATCGGCCTGGTGACGATCGAGGGGCGCAGCGGCCGCGACGGCGCCCGCCTGTCCTGCCGCTACCGCCTGCGGCTGACCGCCACCGACCCGGACGGCGCCCCCGACTCCCGCCCGGACAGGGATGACTCCGCCGCCGACACCCCCTGTCGGCCGGCGAGTCAGGAACAGCACCATTCCGAACAGATTCCAGATCCGCTCCCGGTGCGCGCGGCGCCGGACGGGCAGACGGTTCCCGAGGGATGGAGGCCCGACGCCGCTGATCTCGCCTGGGCCCGCGACCGCTTCCCCGGCACCGACCTGATGCGGCACGCCGAGGCGTTCGCCCTGCGGTGCCAGGCCCATGGCTACCGCTACCGCGACGCCGGCGCGGCCTGGCGGTGCTGGCTGGTCCAGGACATCGCCGTGCAGGGCGGCGCGGCCGGAGCGGCCACGCCACGCCCGGCGGCCCGGCAGCCCGCCCAGCGCGCGACGGCCGCGACCCGGGAGACGGCGGCCCAGACGCGGCTTGCCGGGTGGATGGCCGCCGCCGCCCGCCTGGACCACGGCCGGTCCGCGACCCCGGCCACCACCCCGGCCGCCACCGCTGCGGCCACCTCTGCGGACCCGGCCGGGGAGTGGCGCCGATGACCGGCTCCGTCGCGCCCCTGCACCGTGGCCCCGCGGCGGCCTTCGATCCGGCGGAACCGGCCGCGGACCGGCAGGCCGCGCTGCTCGAGGGACTGCCGGCACCCTTGCGCGCGGTTCTCGCGGGCGGCCGCACGGACCGCCGGACGCGCTTCGCCGAGGACGGTTTCGACGGGCTGAGCGAGCGGTGGACGCCGCCGCCGGTGACGGCGCAGCAGGCCGCCCTGGCGCGCCGCGCGGTGCAGGACCTGGAGGCGGCGGCGCTGGCCCCGGCCCCGGTGAACCACCTGCTGGCGCGCGTGCTGGCGCTGCTCAGCCACTACCCGGCCCGCGGCATGAGCGCGGAGGTCGAGGAGATGGTGGCCCTGGACTGGGCCGAGGACCTCGGCGAGTTTCCCGCCTGGGCCATCGACGCCGCCGCCCGGACCTGGCGGCGCACCCGCAAATGGCGGCCCAGCATCGCCGAGCTGCGCGCCCTGTGCGAGCAGGCCTGCGCCGGCGAGCGCGCCCTGGCGGCGCGTCTGCGCGCGGTGGCGCGGGCCGGTGGGACGGAGGGGGACGCCGGCGCCGGCCGGGTGCGGGCGATCGCCGCCGGGGCGCTGAGGCGCATGGCATGACGGCCGGCCGGACCGGCGCGGTGGCGGCGTCCAGGCGTGGGCGCTGGAGACGTGGCGGACGCCGCGATCAGAACGCGCGATCAGAAGGGGGAGGCGCCCGGCCCTGCCGGGGCGAAGGCGACGACGCAGCCGCACGAGGGGCAGGGCGTCCGCCGCAGCACCGCCTGGACCAGCGGATCGTCGGCCGCCCGACCCAGCGCCGTGGCGGTTTCCTCGACCAGCCACCCGTGATCGCCGCCGGCGCCGCAGGCGGATGCCAGGACGGCGCCGTAGTCGGAGGCGGCGAGCGGGGTCAGGGCCGCCGCCGGCGCCGACAGCGCCACCGCGCCGGTCGCGCCGCCCACCGCCAGGGCCGAAGCGGTGCGAAGGAATGCGCGCCGGCTGGGACGTTGTGACATGGAATCACCGTGCCTTGGCTGACCGGTTGAACCGTCACGCCAGCATCGGGTTGCGCCCGGCCGTTGGCAAGGGGAATCCGTTTCAGGAGCCGGTCGTTCCCGGCCACAGGAAGCGCAACGCCCGCGGCCGCAACGCCAGGGCCAACGCCGTCGCCAGCGCGCCGGCGGACAGCAGCAGCATCCACACCAGCGCGGCCATGGCCGGCGTGTCGACCAGAGAGCACAGCGCTGCCGATCCGCCCAGCCCGACCACGCCTGCGAGGCGCAACGCCGCCTTGCCGCCCCGCCGGCCGTCGCCACCGTGCACCCGGCGCCAGTGGCCGTCCATTGCCAGCGCCACCCATGCCCAGCCCGCCGCCGCGGCGACGGCGGCGCCCGCCAGGGCCAGTCCCTGGGCCTCACCCATGGCCGGCCCCGATCCGCCGGCCGATGCGTCGGCCGGCACGCGCGGCCAGCGCCGCCCCGGCCGTGAGAACCAGGTCGGTTCCGGCGACCGGCCAATACGGGTCGGTCAGAACCGTCTTGACCAGGTGGTCCCCCGTGGTGAGCCAGTTCGCCGCAACCGCCACGACCGCCAGCCCGGCCACCGCGTGGCACTGGTCGCGCCACGCGCGCAGGTGACCCTGCCTCCGGTCCGCCAGAATGCGGGCCGCGGCGTGGACGACGGACAGGACCCACACCCCATGGAAGGCCAGCACCTCCCACCGCGCCCGGTCGGCGGCCCACGCCGCGCCCGGGTCGGGCAGCCAGCGGTTGGCGATGAGGAAGGCGAGGGTCGCCGCGACGATCCCGCACACCGCGGCCACGCCGACCGTGTCCACCAGTCCGACCCCGGCGTGCCCGTCCCCTTGCTGCGCCTTTCGCCGTGCCCGGGTCCAGAAGAACAGGCCGGTCGCGATCATCGCGCAACCGCCGAGGCCGCCGAGGAAGTAGAGCCAGCGCAGCGTCCAATGTCGGAACTGGATGTAGTGGGTGCCAGCGACGACGTTCCAGGCGTTCACCGTCGGCGACGCCCGGAATGGCTCCATCGCCGCCCCCGTGGCGGAGGCGAAGCGGACGTTGTCGATGCCCTTGGTCACGGTGTCGCCGGTGGTGCGGCGCAGGACGACGTTGCCGCCGGAATCCTTGGGGTTGTTGACCCGGACCAGGTACACGTTTCCGTAACCCCACGCCCGTTCGGCGACGGCCACCATGGCGTCGAGCGACGCCGGTTCCGCCGGCCTCCCGGCGGGCGGCAGACGCTTGCGGCCGAGCGCCTCGCGCAGGAAGGCGCGCTCCGGCGTCTCGGCCGGCGCGGCCGGCGCGGCGGCGGGCGCATAGAGCGCGTCGGGGGCGGCCGGGTAGTAGATCGGGAACGCGACGATCAGCCCCGACAGGGTGATCAGGATGTGGAAGGGCAGGAGCACGACGCCGGCGATGTTGTGCACGTCCAGCACGCTGCGGCCAAAGGCGCGGTTCAGGCGCAGGGTGAAGAATTCGGCGAACAGCTTGCGGTGAATGACGACGCCCGACAGCAGCAGGCAGAGCATCGCCATGCCCGCGGCGCCGACGAGCCACGCCCCGGTATCCTTCCAGCGGATCGTCAGGTTGTGGTGGAACGGATAGAGGAACCCGCTGGCTCCCAGCGTTCCCGGCTCCTCCAGCGGGGCCAGGGTGTGCGGATCGAAACGGTCCCGGCTGCTCTTGCGCGCGCCCTCGGGGCCGTAGGTCACCGTCAGGAACGGCACCCGGTCGGACGGCAGGATGATGGTCCAGGCCGGGGAATCCGCGGCCCGCGCCTCCAGCAGCGGGCGGACGTCACGGTCCAGCGAGAGGCGCGGCGCCGCCACGTCCCAGGTCAGCCGGGTGGCCGGCATCATCCAGCGGTCGATCTCCTTGTCGAACACGCTGAGGGTGCCGGTCCAGAACACGGCGAACAGCAGCGCCCCGAAGACGACCCCGGCCCAGGTGTGCATGGCGCCCATGCGTGTGCGGAAGCCGCCGGTCATGGGACGGTCCCCGCCGGCGGTGCGCCGCCGAGCGCGGCCCCGGCCAGCGCCGCGGCCGCGGTGAGCGACCCCAGCACCAGCCAGGTGCCGGCTGGCCGCCGGCATGAGAACGCGGCGATCAGCGCCGCCAGCAGGTAGGGGAATCCCAGCATGGCCGACACCATCACCGCGTCGGCGCGCGCCATGCCGCTGCGATGGGCGACCAGCCCTGTGAGTGTGACGAGCTCGGCGCTGGCCAGGTAGGCGGCGGCGCACGCGGCCGTCACGTGGACACCGGCGGCGACCGCGCGTGCGGTGGGGACTTCCATGGGGCGCCCCCGCTCAGAACGTGTAGCGGGCGGTGAGCTGCACGGTCCGCGGCTCGCCCGGCAGGATGCCGAGGTCGTTGGTGGCGGACTCGTAGGTGGTGGCGTCCGTCACGTTCTGGACGGTCAGGGCGAACGACCACGGGCCGCGGTCATGGAACAGGCCGGCGTCCACCACGGTGTAGGCGGGCAACGTCACGGCGTTGGTGGTCGAGGCGTAGGATTTCGACTGGTGGCGCAACCCCAGCCCGACCCGCCATCCATCGCCGAAGTCCCTGACGCCCCACACGGTGGCGCTGAAGCGGGGCGCGTTTGCGGCGCGCTTGCCCTCCAACGGGGTGGCGGGTGGGGTCGGCGTGATGGCCGGGGCCGTCGTGTTGTTGGAGCGGGTGACCGTCGCGTCCAGCAGGGTGACGCCACCCTGCACGCTGAAGCCGCCGCCGAGGTCGCCGAGCGCCGTCAGTTCCACGCCCTTGGCGGTGATCTCGCCGATGTAGAGCGCCTCGCCGCTGGGGTCGCTGGGGTTGCGCGTCGGCACGTTCTCCTTGACGAGCTGGAAGAGGCTGGCGCCGATCATCAGCTTGCCGTCGTTCAGGGCGAGCTTGCCGCCGACCTCGTAGTTGGTGGCGATCTCCGGCGGCTGGATGGCGTTGCCCGGGTCGATCACCCCGGTCGCCCCGCCGGGCTGGTAGGACCGGGTGGCGGAGGCGTAGAAGGACAGGTCCCGCGTCGGCTGGTAGACGAGCCCGACGCGCGGGCTGAGGAAGCTGTCGTCGCGGCCGTAATCGCTGCCGGCGCGGTTCTGGAAGGTGCGATGAAGCCAGTCCTGGCGCACGCCGGCGAGGGCGATCCAATGATCGCCGATGCGCACGAGGTCCTGGACGTAGAGCGAGTAGGTCTTTGTGTCGTAGACGCCGTCGCGCCGGATCGACGCGCCTTCCGCCGGCACCGCCGTGAGGATCGGGTCGAAGACCCGGATGTTGTAGGCGGACGGCAGCGTGCCGCCCCGGGAGACGGTGTCGCGCCGTTCCGAGGCGTACTCGGTGCCCACCATCAGCTCGTGGCCGATGCCCAGTGCCGCGCCGGAGAGGGTCAGCTCCAGCTTGTTGGCGAGGTCGCGCTGTTCGCTGGAGAAGTTGCTGCGCGCCAGGCTCAGCGTCGGCTCCGGGGTGGTGAGGATCAGGCGGTTGATGGTGGTCTGCCGGCGGTCCAGGTCCAGGGCGCGGTAGCTGAAGGTGTTGCGCAGGCGCAGCGCAGCGCCGAGGTCGACGGCCAGGTCGGCGGACAGTGCGGTTTCCACGCTGGTGCCGCTGTCCGCGGTGCCGGGGTCACGCGCGCCGTAATAGGTGGAGATCGGCACGTCGGCGGGCCGTCCGTCGAGTCCCGGGATGCCCGCGTCGAACACCCGTTCGTCGCGCACGTGCTGGGCGCGCAGGTCCAGGATGGCGTCCGGCGTCAGGGTAACCGTCGATGCCAGCGCCACGCCGCGCTTTTCCGACCAGACCTCGGACCGGAAGGAGTCGGCCTCGTCGGCCATGGCGTTGACGCGCAGCAGCACCGACGGGCCGAGCGGCTGGTTCACGTCGGCGCTGACGCGTCGGGACTCGTGGCTGCCCACGGTTGCGTCGACGCTGGCATGGGGCCCGGGCAGCGGGCGCTTGGTCACCAGGTTGATCAGCCCGCCCGCCGAACCGCGGCCGTAGAGGACCCCGGCCGGGCCCTTGACCACCTCCACCTGTTCCAGATTGAAGGTGTCGCGGAAGGTGTAGCCGCCGTCACGCATGCCGTCGACGTACGTGTCGGCGATGGCGGAGAAGCCGCGGATCACGAACTGCTCGCGGATGCCCTCGCCGGTGCTGGTGGTGACGCCGGGCGTGTAGGCCAACGCGTCCTTCAGCGACGTCGCCCCGCGGTCGCGCAGCGATGCGGCCGGCACCACGTCCACCGTCTGCGGCAGGTCGAGCGGCGGGATCGCCATCCGTGTCGCCGCGCTCACCGGGGCGCCGGGCTGGTAGGATCCGGGTGCCGCGGCGGCGGTCACCGTCACCGGTGGCAGGGTGATGCCGCCGCCCGCCGCGGCCGCCGCGGAGCGGGAGCGCAGGGCATAGCCGCCGCCGGCCCGGGCCACCGCCTCCAGCCCGGTGCCGGCGAGGATCGCCGCCAGCCCGTCGGCCACGCCGAACGAACCGGACAACCCGGGGCTGGCCCGGCCGGCGGTGAGGGAGCCGTCAATCGCCAGCAGGATGCCGGCGGTCGCCGCGAACCGGTTGAGCACCTGGTCCAGCGTTCCGGCGGGAATGTCGTACCGCGCGGGGCCGGATCCCTGGGCGGGGGCCGGTGCCGCCTGCGCGAGCGCCGTCGCCGCCGCCGCTCCCTGGCCGAGGGTGACGCAGGCCAGCAGCACGGTGCGCCACAGGGCGGAGCGCAGCCGGGGCCGGCGCGCCGAGGGGTGGGCGGCCGGGCGGCCGGGTGGCAGGGTGGAGGCGGCGGGTGGGCCGGATCGCATCGGTGTTCCTCTCCGACATCGGGCTGGTCGGCCGCGCCGGCAGGTGCGGCCCTTACCCTCATTCCCGAGCGAGACGGAAAAAGCGCTACAGCCCGAAGGAACTATTTTCTCCGGGGGCGCCGCTACGGCGCCGTGACGGTCACCCAGTAGCGGGTCAGCGTGCGCACGCGCACCGGCAGGATCTCCGTCAGCGAGCGCAGGATGCCGTCGGTGTCGTGCAGCGGGTAGACACCGGAGACCACGAGGTCGGCGACCGCTGGGTCGCAGCGCAGGATGCCGCTGCGGTAACGGCCGAGCTCGGCCAGGAAATCGCCCAGGCGCTGGCGCTCGGCCACCAGCATGCCGCGTGTCCATGCGGCCGCGCCGGCTTCGGCGGTGCGGGGCGGACGGACGGCGGCGGGGGTGAACCGGGCCTGGCGGCCGGCGTCCAGGCGCACCGGCGCGCCGCCCAGGCGCGGCGTGATCTCGACGGCGTGCTCGAGGACCTGCACCAACGCCTCCTCTGCGCCGCCGTCGGCGAGGCGCCGCACCGTGAAGCGGGTGCCGAGCGCGCGCACGCGTCCCTCCGGCGTCTCCACCACGAAGGGGCGGGGGACGGGCGCCGCGTCCGGGACCGTGGTCACCAGAAGCTCGCCGGCGCGCAGCAGCAGGCGGCGTTCGCGGGAGTCGAAGCGCAGGTCGACGGCGGTGTCGGTGTTGAGGATCAGCCGGGTGCCATCGGGCAGGGCGACCTCGCGCCGGCCGCCCCGGCCGGTCCGGTAGTCGGCCAGCACCAGCCGCCATTCCGGCGCCTCGTGGACGGCACAGGCCACGAGGCCGCCGCCGACCAGCGCGGCGGCGCTCCGCAGGGCCATGCGGCGGCCGACGCGCGCCCGCTCCCGGGCTGCGGAACGCAGCACGGTGCCGGCGACCGTTCCCGGCACGGCGTGGATCTCCCGGCTGATGCGCTCCACCGTCCGCCAGGCGTCCGCATGCTCCGGGGCGGCGGCCACCCATCGCTCGAAGGCCCGCCGTTCGCGGTCCGTCACCTCGCCCGACCACAGGACAACCTGCCAGCGCAGGGCTGCCCGATGGACCCCGCCGGCGCCACCACCGGTCATCGTGGGCCGGCCCATCGGGAGGACGCCGGCGGCGGGGCACCCGCCGCGGCGCCGCGGTTGTCGTCCAAAGCGGAAAAGCACGCCTCCATGGCCTTGAGCATGTGCTTGCGCACCGCGCCGACGGAGAGGCCCTTGCGTTCCGCGATCTGGCTGTAGGTCATCCCCTCGAACTGGGACAGGAGGAACGTCTCGCGCACCGTGTCCGGCAGCCGCTCCAGCATGGCGTCGATGCGCAGCAGGGTCTGCAGGGTGATGGCGCGCTCCTCGGGCGAAGGCGCGATCGCCCCGGGCCACTGTGCCAGGGCGTCGAGGTAGGCGCGCTCGATCACCCGGCGGCGGTGCCGGTCGATGACCAGTCCCTTGGCGACCTGCATCAGGTGTGGGCGTGCCTGGTCCGGTGCCGGGGTGCGGCCCGAGGCGATGACACGAAGATAGGTGTCGTGCGCCAGATCGGCGGCGTTGTGCGAGCAACCGAGCCTGCGGCGCAGCCAGTCGTAGAGCCAGCCATGGTGATTGTTGTAGAGGTCGTGGACCTCCTGGCGCAGGGACAGGTCGGCGGCGGGCACGGCGCCCTCCTCTCCAAAATCGGTCGATCGCGGAACCGCGAATGCGAATGATTATCATTCTATGGATCGGCGCCGCTCCTGGCAAGGGGGGTCTTGACCGGCGGGACGGGACGGCGACGGCCGCGGGCCGCACCGTCGCCGTGGCAGGGACTGGAGGCGGCCGTGGAGTCGGCGGCGGCGGTGGCGTCCTCCCGCACCCGGCGGGCGGCGTGCCAAACCGGCACCGCGGCCGTGCGTCTTGGTGATCGCCCCTATCGCTGCGGGGCGCCCAACCAACGGACGAGCGCGTCGGCGTCGACGGAGGCGCCGGGGCCGCCGCCCAGCCGGTCCACCAGCCCGGACGAGGCGACGCGCAGGGCCGCCGCGGCCAGCACACCGCTCAACCCGCCGTTGCCGGTGAGGCTGGTCAGGGAGTCCACGCCGAACCCCCCGGTGACCGGCCGCTGGCCGGCCGCGCCGAACTGGGCCGGCCCGGCCGCGGCGAGAATCCCCTGGTTGGCCAGCAGCAGGGCGGCGTCCCGGGCGAGGCTGCGGGTCGCCGGGTCGGCGCCGGGGTGGTTGACCAGGAACTCGGCGTAGCAGGCCGACGCCTGGGCGACGTCGTCGTGGGCGCGGGCGGCGAAATCGGCGGCGTCGAAGCGCCAGATGTCGCCGTCGTTCATCACGCCGCGCCCGCCGCCGCTGTCCATGGCGCTGAACAGCGCCGGGTTCTGGCCGATGTAGCGCAGGATCTCCCGCGCCTCGGGCGGCAGGGCCGGGTCGGGCTCCGCGAGGTCGCTCTGGTTCAGCCCGTCCGGCAGCCCCCAGGCGTCCCAGTGGTCGACCAGATACTGCGCCGCCGCCGCGGGGCGGGCGAGGTCGCGCGCCTCCGCGCCCGGCGGGTCGGCGGGCGAGCGTCCCAGCAGCAGCGACCACCCGGCGGTGTCGGCCCCGGTGCGCGCCAGGGTGTCGTCGATCAGGCCGAGATTGACCGGCCCCGCCACGGACGTCGCGTCGGTCCAGGCGCAATGCGGCGACTCGGCGATCCGGTCCGCCGGTTCCACCGCCGCACGGCCGTCCGCGGCGCCCGCCCGGGGGCCGGTGCTGTCGTAGTCGAAGAAGCGGACGCCCATTCGAATCTCCGCGGAAATCACCGGCTTCACGTGCCTTCGGCACCGGACCGTCCGCAGTGTGGCGGAGCCGTCCCGGCGGGCAAAGTGCAAAGCGGGGGATTTCCACCGCGCGTGATCCCGCGGACTATCGCGTGAAACGCCGTCGAGGCGAAGCGCGCAATGTCAACCAGCGGTCAACAGGGTCATACAAAGATATCCCGCCAGCCCATCCCGTGGCGCGGGGCCGGCGCGGTCCGGGGGCCCGGGCTCATCGCGACACGATGGCGCGGTCCGGTTCGCCCGGCCGGGCCGGCATGGCCGGGGGCGGCACGGCGGGAGGCGTCGCGGCGGCGGCCGGCGCCGCCGCCCGGTCGGCGGCACCCGGGGCCTGGCGCTGCGCGCGCAGCCAGGAGTAGTACGCCAGGTTCTCGTCGACGCGGTCGCGGTCGAGGTCGAGGGCGAGCAGCCGCACCGCCTCCGAATCACGGCCCATCAGCCCATAGGCCAGGGCCAGGTTGTGGCGCACGGTGACCGGGGCGGCGACCGGATCCTGGGCGATGGTCTCCAGGATGGTGGCGGCGCCCACCGGGTTGTCCGCGGCAATCATCGACAGGGCCAGGTTGTTCTGGACGGCCATGTCGCCGGGCGCCAGGGCGAGGGCGCCGCGGTAGGCGCGCTGGGCCGCGGCGTGGTCGCCCTGGAGGTCGGACAGCATGCCGCGCACCGTCAGAACGTCGCGGCTGGCGGGCGCCTGGGCCTCGGCGACGGCCAGCCGGGTGGCCGCCGCCGCCAGGTCGCCGCGCACCAGTTCCAGCCGCGCCATCAGGGTGAGGACGCGGCCGTCGCGCGGCCGGCGTTCCAGAAGGTCCAGCGTCAGCGGCGTCGCCGCGTCGGCCCGCCCGTCGTCGAGCAGGGCGTGGGCATAGCCCAGGCGGGCGTCGACGCTGTCCGGGTCGTCGTTGAGGATCTGCTGGTAGAGGGCGGCCGCGGCCCGGGCGTCGCCGGTCCGCCGGGCGAGGGCGGCGCGGCCCTCCGGCGTCTCGGGCAGCGCCGTTTCCGGTGCCGGCGCGGCGGCGATCTGCAGCGGCGCGCCGCTCCCGCCGGCGGGTCCCGGCGCCGCGGCGCCGTCGCCTTGCCCGGTGGCCGGCGCCTCGGCGACCGCCGCGGCCGGGCTGGCCGCCGGTGGCGGCGCGGCCAGCTTGGCGCCGCCAAGCCCCCAGGTGCGGTCGACCCCCTGTTCGGTGGCCACGCATGCCGACAGCCCGCCGCAGGCGAGCGCCAGCACAACGGGAAGGACGCCCAGAGTTCGCATCATCGCACTGCCCTGATCCAGACTTCGACGCGACGGTTGCGGTTGCGCCCGTCCACGGTGCGGTTGGAGGCGACCGGGAGGATCGGCCCCAGGCCGACGGCGCGGGGTGGCCCCAGACCGCGCTGTTCCAGGGCGCGGGCGACCACCTCCGCACGCTGCTGCGACAGGAGCCGGTTGAGCTCCGGCGGCCCGGTGTCGTCGGTGAAGCCGAGCAGGATGACCTCCGCCGGCGTCCGGTGCTCGGCCACGAAATCGGCGACCCGGTCGATGTCGCGCAGCGCCTTGGTGTCGAAATCCGAACTGCCGGGGCGAAAGCGCAGGTTGGTCGACAGCCGCACCGCGTCGGCGGTGAGCGCCGCATAATCGGGCGGCGCCCCCGCGGCGGCCACCGGCGCGCCCTCCAGCGTCAGCGCCACATAGCCGGATTCGCTGGCGATCGCCTGGCCCTCGGGCGACAGCGCGAAGGCCAGGTAGTCCGCGGCGAGCGGGGAGGGCCGTGCGGCGCCGTACAGGAAAAGCCGGCGCGACAGCGGGTAGTCCTCGGTCGCCACGCTGAAGCGGGTCGGCGGGATGGCGGTCCGCACGCCGCCGCCGCCGCCGCCGTCGCCGCCGTCGTCGCCGCTGTTGCCGCGGTCGCCACCGTCGGCGATGGCGACCGCCTTGGCCGCGCCCACATAGGGCAGGCCGACGAAGCCCACCGCGCCGGGCTCCGCCGCGACCGCGGCGGCCAGCGCCGCACTGTCCTCCAGGCGCCGCGCCGTCGCCGCCAGCGGCGTGGTGCCCAGGACCAGGGCGCGGAAGGTGTCGAAGGTTCCCGAGCGGTCGTCCCGGGCGTAAAGGGACACCGGCAGGTCGGGCCCGCCCAGCGCCGCCCAGGACGCGACCCGTCCGGCGAACAGCTCGGCGAGCTGGCCCATGGTGAGGGCGCCGACGGGGTTGGCGGCGTTGACGATCACCGCGACCCCGTCGAGGCCGACGACGTGCTCGCTGCCGGGGGAGCGCAGGTCGCCCAGCGCCGTCAGGCGCGCGGCTTCGGCGTCGGTCACCGGGCGCGAGGCCATGGCCATGTCGGCGCTGCCCTCGGCCAGCGCGGCGAAGCCGGTCGAGGAGCCGTGGGCACGGATGACGATGCCGTGCGGCGGGCCGCCGCCGGGCGGGCGTCCGCTGACCATCACCTCCTCCGGCCGCAGGACCGTGCGGGTGATGGCGCCGTAGCCCTTGCGCATCAGCAGGCCGGCCGCCCAGGCCGGCGCCAGCCGCGCGCCGATGGTGTTCGACCCGGCCAGGGTCAGGGCGACGCGCACCGGGTCCACGGGCGCGGCCGGCCCCGCGGCGGCCGGCGGGTCCGCCGGGCCGGGCGCGGTGCGGGCGGCCAGGGGCGGTGCGCCGAGCGCGAGCACCGCCAGCACGCCGCCCGCCGCGGCCAACCGGGCGACCCGGCGGCGGCCCG
>NZ_BAAKJB010000050.1:0-42193 GCF_059703765.1 Azospirillum sp. NS33
CCGCTTCGTCTTCTTCTCGATCTTGGCCATCCGGCCGCGCGTCGCATCCGTCCACATACGAAGCTTGAATCATAACACAACGCCAAGGCCAACCGTTTTCAAACGGTCTCTGAGCAGTGCCGTGCATCCTGAACGGATGCTTCAGTGCAGCCGCCGCGGCGGCGCCCCGTCGTCGCCGCCGCCGGGCCGCGACGGGCGCTCGACCCGGGCCTGCGGGGCGACCGGACCGGAGTGGTGGTGGGCGAGGCGCCATTCCTCGTCCTCGCGCACGAACAGGTTGGACGCCATCAGCACCGCCTCGGCCAGCACCTCCTCGCACAGCACCAGCCCGGTGTCGGTGTAGAGGTGAACGGTGGCGTGGCGGGGCCGGATCAAGGTCGCCACCGGGGCGTTCATCAGGTCCTTCCAGCTTTGCATCACCGCCACCCTGCCGCACAGCGGCATCCAGCCGGGGTGCAGGCACACCACCGGCAGCCGCCGCGCCCACAGGGCGTCCATCGCCGCGAAACTGCGGTCGTGCAGGGCGCGGTAGAAGGCCTGGTTGAGGGCGAGCAGGGCGTCGGCGTCGTTCATCGCGGCTGCGCCTCCTTGGCGCCGGTGGCTTGCGCCTCCTTGGCGCCGGGGACTGGTGTGGCATGCTACTCCAAACCGGGCGCCGCGCCATCGCTCCTCGCGGCGGCGACCAGCCAGTCGCGGAACGCCGCCAGGGCCGGCGTCGGCGGTCGCGACTTCAGGCGGGTCAGCCAGTAGCCGCCGACCGCCGCCTCCACCGCGAACGGCTGGCGGACGGCGCCGCTGGCGAGCTGGCGAGCGAACAGCCGGGGCGGGCACAGGGCGACGCCCGCCCCCTGCACCGCCGCCTCCATCATCGCCAGGGACGAATCGAACACCACGCCCTTCAGCAGGGACGCCGGGAAGGGATGCCCCGCGGCGGCGAACCACGTGCCCCACTCGTCGGCGCGGTAGGAGCGCAGCAGGGTGTGCTCGAGCAGGTCGGCCGGACGGCGAAGCGTGTCGGCGATGGCCGGGGCGCACAGCGGCGCCAGGGGTGCGTCGAACAGCGCTTCGGCGTCGAGCCCCTGCCAGGCGCCGTTGCCGAAGCGGATGGCGCAGTCCAGCCCTTCCGCCGCCAGGTCGACCCGGTTGTTGTTGGTCGACAGCCGGACGTCGATGAAGGGATGGGTGCCGCGGAACGCCGCCAGGCGCGGCAGCAGCCAGCCCACCGCGAAGGTGCCCACCGCCCCCACCATCAGCACGTCGTGCAGGTGACCGCCCTCGAACCGCTCCAGCGCCTCGGCCATGCGGTCGAAGGATTCCTGCAGGATCGGCAGCAGCGCCTCGCCCTCGGCGGTGATCATCAGGCCGCGCGGCAGGCGCCGGAACAGGGTGACGTTCAGCCGCCCCTCGAGCAGCTTGACCTGGTGGCTGACCGCCGCCTGGGTGACCCGCAGCTCGATCGCCGCGCGGGTGAAGCTGAGATGGCGGGCCGACGCCTCGAAGGCCCGCAGGGCGTTCAGCGGCAGGTGGGGGCGGACCATGAATGGCCAAATCCAATTTGTGGCTCGTCGTAGATATCGTCGTTTGCGGCCCCGGTCCAGGCGGGATACCAAGGATCGGCTGGTGCTGGAGCGAAGAACGGATGGCACCGGCACAAATCCAACTTGGGGTGGTGCGTTTGCGCTCCGGCCGTCGGCCGGGCGGCCGCACCCCCGTGCGAGGAGCGGTGGAATGGTGATGGAACTGGGCCGGCGCGATGCGGCGGCGCTGCTGGGGTTGGCGCTGGCCGGGGCCCTGGTCCGGCCCCGTGCGGGCTGGGCGGCGGACGACGCGGTCGTCGCGGCGGCTGTGGCGGCGGAGCGGCGGCTGGGCGCGCGGATCGGCGTGTTCGTCCACGACACGGCCGACGGCCGGCAGTGGCGCCACCGCGCCGACGAGCGCTTTCCCATGTGCAGCACCTTCAAGACGCTGGCCTGCGGGGCGCTGCTGGCGCGGGTCGACGCCGGGGCGGAGTCCCTGGACCGGCGGGTGCGCTTCGCCGCCGCCGACCTGGTGTCCTGGTCGCCGGTCACCGAACGTCACGCCGGCGGAGACGGCATGACGCTGGAGGCGGTGTGCGCGGCGATGATGACCCACAGCGACAACACCGCGGCCAACCTCGTCCTCGGCCGGATCGGCGGCCCGGCCGGGCTGACCGCCTTCGTCCGCACCCTGGGCGACGCCGTGACCCGGGCCGACCGCATGGAGCCCGCGGCCAACGAATGCCGTCCCGGCGACCCCCGCGACACCACCATGCCGGCGGCGATGGCCGGCAGCGTCCAGGCGCTGGTGCTGGGGGACCGGCTGGCGGCCCCCTCGCGCGAGCGGCTGACCGGCTGGATGGTCGCCACCACCACCGGCAACGACAAGCTGCGCACGGGCCTGCCGGCGGGGTGGCGCGTCGCCAGCCGCTCCGGCGCCGGGGCCTTCGGCACCACCAACGACGTGGCGGTGGCCTGGCCGCCGGGCCGGCCGCCGGTGATCGCCACCGTCTACCAGACGGGAAGCGCCGAGCCGTTCGCCACCCGCAACGCCGCCATCGCCGGCCTCGGCGGGGTGATCGCCGCGGCGCTGGCGGGGTAGCCGCCGACCCGCCGGCCCTACCTCCGTCCGTCCGTCCGTCCAAACGATTCGTTAACGCCGGTTAGGGTTAAATGGCGACCGTCCTTGCAGGGGGGTGGGGCCATGGGACGGATGGGGATCGGCGCGCTTGCCGGGTTCGGGCTGGCGCTCGGCGTCTTGGCGGCGGGGCTGCCGGCGCGCGCTGCCGGGCTGGAGGCGGGACTCGAGACCGGCGCGGTGCCGGGGATGCCCCACCCGCTGGCGTGGAGCGAGGTCACCACCCCGGCGCGGGGGGCGGCGCGGGCCATCGGCGGCTACGCCGCCGGCTGCGTGGCCGGGGCCGTCGCGCTGCCGGCGGAGGGGGCCGGCTACCAGGTGATCCGCACCAGCCGGCGCCGCCACTTCGGCCACCCGGTGCTGGTCGCGTTCCTGCAAGCCTTCGGCGCCCGGGTCGCCGCCGCCGGACTGGGCACCGCGCTGATCGCCGACATGGCGCAGCCGCGCGGCGGGCCGATGCCGGCGGGGCACGCCAGCCATCAGAGCGGCCTCGACGCCGACGTCTGGCTGCGTCTCGACCTGCCGCGCCTGAGCCGCGACTCGCGCGAAGCCCTGGAAGAGATCAACTTCGTCGACTACGGGCGCAAGCGGGTGATCCCGGCGTGGACGGCCCGCCAGGTCGAGCTGGTGCGCCTGGCGGCCCGCGACGAGCGGGTCGACCGCATCTTCGTCAACCCGGTGATCAAGCTGGACCTGTGCCGGCGCGCCGGGCCGGACCGCGGCTGGCTGGCCAAGGTGCGGCCCTGGTACGGCCATGACGGGCACATGCACGTCCGCCTGTCCTGCCCGCCCGGCAGCGCCGGCTGCACGCCCCAGAAGCCGTTCCCCCCGGGCGACGGCTGCGGCGACGACCTGGCGTGGTGGATGGCCCGGATCGAGCCGCTGCGCCCGATCCCCCCGGACAAGAGGAAGGCGCCGGACCCGGCGCTTCCGGCGGCCTGCGCCAAGGTGTTCCAGGCCGACGGCACGACGTTGGCCGCGGCCGAGCGTCGCGATCCGCGGGGCGGCAATTAACTCCTGGAATACGCCTTTCGGGAGGTCTACCTTGGCCGCGGCGAAACGGCGGCGCGCGCAGGACGGGTGCCTATGGCGGAAAGCGAAAGGAAAGACCCCGGCCCCGCCGGGGGCGTGAGTTTGCGGACGCGCCTCTACGCCTGGTGGGAAGGGTACAACCCGGCCGATCTGGCCCGCCGCGCGGGCGAGGGCGAGGCCTCCCACGACGCGGACGGCGCGGCCGCCATGCCGGCGCCGGCCGCGGAATCCGGCATGAACCGCTGGGGCAAGCCGCTGTGGTCGGCGACCCGCATGGAGGTCGCCGAACGCCTGTGGGGCGAGGGCTTCACGACGCCCGGCGCCACCGACCACGTGCCCTACCTGGTCAAGCCGATGGGGCTCAACCCGGCGATGAGCGTGCTCGACCTTTCGGCCGGGCTGGGCGGGACGAGCCGGGCGATGACCCAGAAATACGGGTGCTGGGTCACCGGGCTGGAGAGTTCGCCGCTGCTCGCCAAGGAGGGGATGAACCGGTCCTTCAAGGCCGGGCTCGAGAAGAAGGCGCCCATCGAGGCCTACGATCCCGAGCGCTTCAGCTATTCCAAGAGAGTCGACGCCATCCTGTACAAGGAGGGCATGTTCGCGGTGCAGGACAAGGACCAGCTGTTCGACGGCATGGAGATCGCGCTGAAGCCGCGGGGCCACGTGCTGCTCACCGACTACGTGCTGATGCCCGACGCCAAGCGCGCCGTGATCGAGACCTGGGCCGACAAGGAGCCGCTGGAGCCCAACCTGTGGTCGGCGGAGCGGATGGAGGGGGCGTTCGCCCAGCGCAACCTCGACCTGCGCATCGCCGAGGACATCACCGACACCCACCGCCACCTGATCCTGGTCGCCATCCAGGCCTTCGCCGGGTATCTGGAGCAGTACGCGCTGACCCAGCAGACCAAGCTGGCGGTGATGGACGAGATCGAGATGTGGGTGCGGCGCGTCGCCGCCCTGGAGGCCGGGCTGCGCTGCTACCGCTTCTACGCCATCAAGCCGGCGGAGTAGGGGGAGCGGCCGGGCCGTTTCCGACCCCATCTCAGCCCGTTGACACCCATGGGGTGCCGCACTATGGTGCGCGCCCTGTACGTAGCCGCCGACCGCACCAGGAAGACCAGTCATGAAGATCGTCAACTCGCTGAAGTCGATGAAGACGCGCCACAAGGCCTGCCGCGTGATCCGCCGCAAGGGCCGCGTCTACGTCATCAACAAGCAGAACCCGCGTTTCAAGGCCCGCCAGGGCTGACACCGGGCGGCCGGCGACCCCGGCCGTGTCTGCCACGACGCGAAACGACGAGCCGCGCCGGACTTCCGGCGCGGCTCGTCGTTTTGCCGCCCGGCGGTTTGCCCCCATCGATTTTCCCCGTCGATTTGCCCCCATTGATTTGACTATGGGGGCGTTTGCGTTCGTCGGCGTATGATCGCGGCATCCATCACCATCGGGAGTCCGCCGAGATGAAGTCGCCGTTGCTCGCCCTGGCGCTGCTGTTCGCCATTGCCCACGCCGGCCCCACCGCCGCCGCGGAGATCCCGGGCAAGGAGGACCCCGCACGAATCGCGGCCGGCGACTACGCCGTCGACCCCGACCACAGCCAGGTCGCCTTCGCCGTGGACCACATGGGGTTCAACGTCTTCCGCGGCCTGTTCGCCGGCCCCACCGGCACCCTGACCATCGACCCGCAGCGCCCGGAGGCGGCGGCCGTCACCATCGAGATCCCGGTCGCCCAGGTCATCACCACCAGCCCGGCGCTGGACGAGCACCTGCGGAGCGCCGATTTCTTCGACGCCGAAGCCCACCCCACGGCGCGCTTCCGCTCCACCGCCATCACCGTCGACGGCACGCGCGCCCGCATCGCCGGCGAACTCACCCTGCGCGGCGTGACACAGCCGGTGGTGCTGGAGGCCCGCTTCACCGGCGCCGGCGTCAACCCCATGCACCACACCCGGACCGTCGGCTTCGAGGCCACCACCACCATCCGCCGCAGCGATTTCGGGGTCAGCTACGCCGTGCCGTCGGTGTCCGACGAGGTCGACCTGGCGATCTCCGCCGCCTTCGAAAAGCCGGAGTGACCGGCCGGGCCGGGGTCGGCGGGGCGTCCGCCCCGCCGAGTCGCCGCCGCCTTGTGCCCCGGGATAAGTGGTGATACCACTTATCCCGCAAACGCCCGCGGTGTGAGACGGGCGGGGTCGAGGAGGAGAGCCGGCATGAGGATGCCCGAGCCGGACCGCGGGGTCATCGCCAAGCGTCGTGAGATCGTCGAGCGCCTGCGCGCCATCGTGCCGGGCGAGGGCGTCATCGTCGACGAGGAGGAGCTGCGCGCCTACGAGTGCGACGGCCTCACCGCCTACCGCCAGCCGCCCATGGTTGTCGTCCTGCCCTCCACCACCGACCAGGTCAGCCGCGTCCTCACGGCGTGCCGCGAGATGGGCGTCAAGGTGGTGCCGCGCGGCGCCGGCACCGGATTGTCGGGCGGCGCCCTGCCGCTGGCCGACGGCGTGCTGCTGGGCATGGGCAAGTTCAACCGGGTGCTCGACATCGACTACGACAACCGCTGCGTCGTCGTGCAGCCCGGGGTCACCAACCTCGGCATCTCCAACGCCGTGGCCGAGCGCGGCTTCTACTACGCGCCGGACCCGTCGAGCCAGATCGCCTGCACCATCGGCGGCAACGTGGCGGAAAACTCCGGCGGGGTGCACTGCCTGAAATACGGGCTGACCACCAACAACCTGCTGGGCGTGGAGATGGTGCTGATGGACGGCACCGTGCTGCGCCTGGGCGGCAAGCACCTGGACCCCGGCGGCTACGACCTGCTGGGCGTCGTCACCGGATCGGAGGGGCTGCTGGGCGTCGTCACCGAGGTGACGGTGCGCATCCTGAGGAGGCCGGCCATCGCCCGGGCGGTGCTGATCGGCTTCCCCGGCAACGAGGCGGCGGGGGACTGCGTGGCGGCGATCATCGCCGCCGGCATCATCCCCGGCGGCATGGAGATGATGGACCGCCCGGCCATCCACGCCGCCGAGGCCTTCGTGCAGGTCGGCTACCCGCTCGACGTCGAGGCGCTGCTGATCGTCGAGCTGGACGGGCCGGAGGCCGAGGTCGACCACCTGATCGACCGGGTCGCCGAGATCGCCCGCGCCAAGGGCTCGGTCAATCTGCGCGTCTCCACCACCGAGGAGGAGCGGCTGAGCTTCTGGGCCGGCCGCAAGGCGGCGTTTCCCGCGGCGGGCCGCATCAGCCCCGACTATCTGTGCATGGACGGCACCATCCCGCGCAAGGCGCTGGCCCTGGTTCTGCAACGCATGCAGGAGATGTCGCAGCGCCACGGCCTGCGCGTCGCCAACGTCTTCCACGCCGGCGACGGCAACCTGCACCCGCTGATCCTCTACGACGCCAACCGGCCCGGGGAGCTGCAGGCGGCGGAAGAGTTCGGGGCCGACATCCTGAAGCTGTGCGTCGAGGTCGGCGGCGTGCTGACCGGCGAGCACGGGGTCGGCGTGGAGAAGCGCGACCTCATGGGCCACCAGTTCTCCGAAACCGACCTGAAGCAGCAGCAGCGCCTGAAATGCGCCTTCGACCCCGACGGGCTGCTGAACCCGGGCAAGGTGTTCCCCGAGCTGCACCGCTGCGCCGAGCTGGGGCGCATGCACGTCTCCGGCGGCGCCCTGCCGTTTCCCGACCTTCCCCGTTTCTGACCCGGGTCCCGACCATGGCGATCACCACCCTCCGCCCCGAGACCCCGGCCCACCTCGTCGATGCCGTGGCCTGGGCGCTGTCCGCGGGCGAGCCCCTGGACCTGCGCGGCCAGGGAACCAAGGCCGGCCTGGGCCGCCCGGTCCAGGCCGCCCATGCGCTGGACCTGTCGGCCCTGGCGGGCATCGTCGCCTACGAGCCGGAGGAGCTGGTGCTCACCGTCAAGGCCGGCACGCCGATGGCCGAGATCCGGGCGCTGCTGGACGAGCGCCGGCAGCACCTGGCGTTCGAGCCGCCCGACCTCGGGCCGCTCTACGGCCGGCCGGCCGGCGGCGGCACCCTGGGGGGCGTGCTGGCCTGCGGCCTGGCCGGGCCGCGGCGCGTCGCCGCCGGGGCGGCGCGCGACCATCTGTTGGGGGTGGAGGGCGTGTCCGGCCGCGGCGAGGTCTACAAGGGCGGGGCCAGGGTGGTGAAGAACGTCACCGGCTACGACCTGCCCAAGCTGATGGCCGGGTCCTTCGGCACGCTGACGGCGCTGACCGAGGTCACGGTCAAGGTGCTGCCGGCGCCCGAGGACACCCGCACGCTGCTGCTGGCCGGCCGCGACGAGCAGGCCGCGGTGCAGGCCCTGACCCGGGCGCTGCAGAGCCCGCACGAGGTGTCGGGCGCCGCCCACCTGCCCGAGGCGGTGGCCGAGCGCACCGGGGTCGCCGCGGTGGTGGCGCTCCAGGCCGGCGTCACGGCGATCCGGCTGGAGGGGGTCGGCCCGTCGGTGGCCGCCCGGCTCGCCGCCCTGACCCTCGAGCTGGGCGCCGACGCCGTGCTGGAGCGGGAGGAGTCGGTGGCCCTGTGGCGCGCCATCCGCGACGCCGCGCCGCTCGCCGCGCCCGCGGACCACGCGGTCTGGAAGCTGTCGGTGCCGCCCGCCGCCGGGGCGGGGGTGGTGGAGGACGTGCTGCTGCGCCTGGGCGACGGGCGGTTCTTCCTGGACTGGGGCGGCGGGCTGGTGTGGCTCGCGGTGCCGCCCGCCACCGACATGGGCGCCCAGGCCGCGGCGATCCGCGCCGCCCTGGCGCTCAGCGGCGGCCACGCCACCTTGATGCGCGCGCCCGAGGCGGTGCGCGCCGCCGTCGACGTCTTCCAGCCGCAGCCCGCCCCTCTCGCCGCGCTGGCGGCGCGGGTGAAGGCGGGATTCGACCCCCGACGCGTCCTGAACCCCGGCCGGATGTACGCCGGGGTGTGAGCGACTGAGGCCCTTGCCATGCAGACCACCTTCACCCTCGACCAGCTCGCCCAGGCCGACGTGCGCGAGGCCGAGCGCATCCTGCGCGCCTGCGTGCATTGCGGCTTCTGCACGGCGACGTGCCCCACCTACGTGCTGCTCGGCGACGAGCTCGACGGGCCGCGCGGCCGCATCTACCAGATCAAGGCCATGCTGGAGAAGGGCGGGCCGCCGTCCGAGTCCACGGTGAAGCACCTCGACCGCTGCCTGTCCTGCCTGTCGTGCGCCACCACCTGCCCCTCGGGCGTCGATTACATGCACCTGGTCGACAACGCCCGGGCGCGGATCGAGCGGACCCACACGCGGCCGCCCGTGGACCGCGCGCTGCGGGCGCTGCTGGCCCGCGTGCTGCCCAACCCGCGCCTGTTCCGCCTGGCCCTGCTGGGCGCGGCCGCGGCGCGGCCGTTCGCCGGCCTGATGCCGCGCCGCCTGCGGGCGATGCTGGCGCTGCTGCCCAAGGGCGGCGTGCCCGGGCCCAGCCCCGCCGACCGGCCGCAGACCCACCCGGCCCAGGGGCCGCGGATCAAGCGCGTGGCCCTGCTGGCGGGCTGCGCCCAGCAGGTGCTGGCCCCGGCCATCAACGAGGCGACGGTGCGGCTGCTGACCCGCCACGGCGTGGAGGTGGTGATCGCCAAGGGGGCGGAGTGTTGCGGCGCATTGACCCACCACATGGGCAAGACCGACCTGTCCCACGCCAGCGCCAAGCGGGCCATCGACGCCTGGTTGGCGGAGATCGACGGGGCCGGGCTGGACGCCATCGTCATCAACGCGTCCGGCTGCGGCACCACGGTCAAGGACTACGCCCACATGTTCGCCGGCGACCCGGTGTGGCAGCCCAAGGCGGCGCGGGTGGCGGCGCTGGCCAGGGACGTCACCGAGCTGATGGCCGGGATCGGCCTGATGGCGCCGGCGGTGGCGACCGGGCAGGCCGTCGCGTACCACTCCGCCTGTTCGATGCAGCACGGGCAGCGGATCAAGGCGCCGCCGCGCGACCTGCTGGGTGCCGCCGGCTTCACCGTGCGCGAGATCCCGGACGGGCACCTGTGCTGCGGCTCGGCCGGCACCTACAACATGCTCCAGCCGGAGCTGGCGGGCCAGCTGCGCGACCGCAAGGTCCGCGCCATCGCCAGCGTGCTTCCCGACGCGGTGGCCGCGGGCAACCTCGGCTGCATCGCCCAGATCGCCACCGGCACCGGCATTCCGGTGGTGCACACGGTGGAACTGCTGGACTGGGCCACCGGCGGTCCGCTGCCCGACGCCCTGCGGGGGCAGCGGGCCTTCGCGGCGGCGGGGCCGGCGCCGGTTCGCGCCGCCGAATAGCCGCGGCACCTGTTGCGCCTGTTTGCGGCGCTTGCGCCGCCTGCTACATCTGTCGGTCTAACCACGGGTGGACGAGATGGACAGCGAGCGCGCGGCGGCGGACATGGACCGCGGCAACACGGGGTACGGCATCAGCCAGCGGCTGTCCGCCTGGGCGGTTCACGCCTTCACCGGCAGCGGCGTCGTGCTCGGTCTGCTGGCGCTGCTGGCGGTGTTCGACGGCAGCCCGGCGATGGTGTTCCTGTGGCTGGGCGTGGCCCTGGTGGTCGACGGCGTCGACGGCACCTTCGCCCGGCGCGCCCGGGTCAAGGACGTGCTGCCGGCCATCGACGGCTCGGCCCTCGACCTCGTCATCGACTACATGACCTATGTGGTGGTGCCGGCGCTGTTCCTCTACTGGTTCGGGCTGCTGCCGCCCCATCTCGGGCTGGCCGGGGCCGGCTGGATCCTGCTGACCTCGCTCTACTGCTTCGCCAACACCGGCATGAAGAGCGCCGACAACTACTTCGTCGGGTTCCCCGCCCTGTGGAACGTGGTGGCGCTGTACCTGTGGCTGCTCGGCCTCGACCCGTGGATCAACGTGGCGGTGATCGTCGTGCTGGGCCTGCTGACCTTCGTCCCCGTCAAGTTCCTTCACCCGTTCCGGGTGCGCCGGCTGATGGGGCTCAACATCGCCGTGATCTCCGCATGGCTGGTCGCCAGCGCCTGGCTGGTCGTCGCCTTCCCCGACCGCCAGCCGGTGGTCTACGGGGTGTGGCTGGCCACCTCGGTCTACTACGGGGCGATGTGCCTGTGGCGCACCCTGCGCGGGCCGGGATGACGCGTCAGAACCGGTCCTCGTCGAGCGCCATCACGGTGTGGCGGGCGGTGCGCACCGAGGCCAGCAGACCGCCGGCCTGGGGCAGGATCTGCTCGGCGTAGAAGCGGGCGGTGACCAGCTTGGCCTCCAGGAAGCCGGCGTCGCCGTCGCCGCGCTCCCGCGCGTCCAGCGCGGCGGCGGCGGCCCGCGCCATCATCCAGCCCCCGGCCACCGTGCCCCACAGACGCAGGTAGCCGGCCGCGCCGGCGGCGGCGGCGGTGGCGTCGCCCGTGTCCTGCGCCGTCACCATCCAGGCCGTCGCCGCCTCCAGCGCGTCCACCCCGGCGGCGAGCGCGGCGGCGATCGCGGCGGCGGCGTCGCCGGGGTGCGCCGACAGGGCGGCGGCGGCGTCGCGCATCTCCGCCTGCAGGGCCGCGGCCGCGGCGCCGCGGTCGCGCCCCACCTTGCGGAACGCGAGGTCGTTGGCCTGGATGCCGTTGGTGCCCTCGTAGATTGGCAGGATGCGGGCATCGCGGTAGTGCTGGGCGGCGCCGGTCTCCTCGATGAAGCCCATGCCGCCGTGCACCTGCACGCCCAGCGACGCCACCTCGCAGCCGAGGTCGGTGGACCAGGCCTTGACGATCGGCGTCACCAGGTCGACGCGCGCCTGAGCGGCGGCGCGCGCGGCGGGGTCGGCGTGCCGGCGCGCGGTGTCGAGCCGGGTGCCGGCGTAGAGCGCCAGCGCCCGGCCGGCCTCCGCCTTGGCCCGCATCTCCAGCAGCATGCGACGGACATCGGCGTGGCGGACGATCGCGACCGCCCCGCCGCGGGGGTCCGCCAGGTCCTTGGACTGGACACGGGTCCGGGCGTAGTCGCGGGCCTGCTGGTAGGCGCGCTCGGCGATCGCCACGCCCTGCACGCCGACGCCGAGGCGGGCGTTGTTCATCATCGTGAACATGTACTCCAGGCCGCGATTCTCCTCGCCCACGAGGTGGCCGACGCAGGCGCCGTCGTCGCCGAAGGCCATCACCGCGGTGGGGCTCGCCTTGATGCCCAGCTTGTGCTCCAGGCTGGCGCAGCGCACGTCGTTGCGCTCTCCCAGGGTGCCGTCCGGGTTGACCAGCCGCTTGGGCACCGCGAACAGGGAGATGCCCTTCACCCCGGCGGGCGCGTCGGGCAGCCGGGCCAGCACGAGGTGGACGATGTTCTCGGCCAGGTCGTGGTCGCCGTAGGTGATGAAGATCTTCTGGCCGGCGATCCGGTAGGTCCCGTCGCCCGCCCGCACGGCGCGGGTGCGCACCGCGGCGAGGTCGCTGCCGGCCTGGGGCTCGGTCAGGTTCATGGTGCCGGTCCATTCCCCCGACACCAGGCGCGGCAGGTAGAGCGCCTTCTGCTCGGCGCTGCCGTGCTCGCTCAACAGGTCGACGGCCCCCTGGGTCAGCAGCGGGCACAGGCCGAACGAGAGGTTGGCGCCCTGCCACATCTCCTGCACCGCGAACTGGACCGTCCAGGGCAGTCCCTGGCCGCCGTGCTCGGGGTCGAAGGGCAGGGAGTTCCAGCCGGCCTCCACGAACTGGGCGTAGGCGGCGGCCCAGCCCTCGGGCGTGCGGACCACCCCGTTCTCCAGCACCGATCCGGTGCGGTCGCCCACCGTGTTGAGCGGCGCCAGCACGCCGCCGGCGAACTTGCCGGCCTCCTCCAGCACCGCGTCCACCAGGTCCGGGGTGGCGGCCTCGCAGCCGGGCAGGGCGGCCACGCGGTCGAGCCCGACCACGTGGTTCAGCAGGAAGCGCAGGTCGGCAACGGGGGCGGCATAGGGGATCATGGCGGTGGCGGTCCTTCCCGGTCGTGGTGCCCGGTCGTGGCGGATCTGGCGTCCGCTTGACGTGCGCGTCACCATACCGTGTCGCATGGCGGCTGGCGAGCCTCCCGCGGGCGGCCGTGTGGCACGCCGCTTGCTGAACGGTGGGCGACCCCTGACCCGAGGACGCCCGTGCCATGACCGTCGCCGCCCTTGCCCGCCAAGCCGAAACGCTGGTCCAGCGCGCCCAGGCGCCGCGCGGCCCCGCCGACGTGGAAGCCGCGGTGCGCAACGCCGCCAAACGCACCGGGGTCGATTTTGCCTATCTCATGGAAAAAGCTGCCGTCGAGAGCGGTTTCCGCACCGACGTCAAGGCCAGCACCTCCAGCGCCACCGGGCTCTACCAGTTCATCGACCAGACCTGGCTGAACACGGTGAAGGCGCACGGCGACAAGCATGGGCTGGGGACGTACGTCGACGCCATCCAGACCCGCAGCGACGGCCGCGCCGTGGTCTCCGACCCGGCGCTCAAGCGCACGATCCTCGACCTGCGCAAGGACCCGGAGGTGTCGGCGCTGATGGCGGCGGAGTTCACCCGCGACAACATGGAGGCGTTGCAGGCCAACGTCGGCGGGAAGATCGGCTCCACCGAGCTGTACCTCGCCCATTTCCTGGGCTCGGCGGGGGCCTCCAAGTTCCTGAACGCCATGAAGGAATCGCCCCTGGCCCCGGCGGCCGACCTGTTCGCCGGCGCGGCCGGGGCCAACAAGGCGGTGTTCTACGACCGCACCACCGGCGAGCCCAAGTCGCTGCGGGCGATCTACGACCGCTTCGCCGCCAAGTTCGACGAGACCGGCGGCCCGCTGATGTCGGCGGCGACCAACGCCACGGAGCGGGTGCGCCGCGGCGACATGCCCGACGGCTTCACCATCCAGGTGCCGGCCGCGGCGGCCAACCCGGCGGGGGCCAACCCGCTGTCGATCTACCAGGTGCTGGCCCTGAACGCGCTGGAGACGCCCGACGAGGCCGACACCAACCGCGAGCGCGACCCCGACGCGCCCAAGCGCATGCGCGACGAGCCCGTGCGCACCCAGCAGACTTACGAGACCGGCCTGGGCCTCGGCCTGGCGGAGATGTGATCCGGGACCGCCCCGGTCACGCTTGGCTGAAACGCGGCGCTGCGTCCGCGTCTCCCGGCCCCGGGACGGCCATCAGGGCGTGGTCGGCGAAGCGCCCGTCGATGAGGGCGCCGCGCCGTGCCACCGCCTCCACCGCGAAGCCGCGGCGGCGGTAGAGCGCCAGCGCCCGGGCGTTGTGGGCGAGCACCCACAGCGACACCCGGGGCGCCCCGCGCAGCCGCTCCAGCGTCGCGTCGAGCAGACGCGGGCCGACGCCCCGCCCCCAATGGCTGCGTCGCACCGCCAGCGTCAGCGACCAGTCATGGGCGGTGCGGGCCAGCGTCCCGCCCCAGGCCGAGGCGATGCCGACCACCGCGCCCTCGTGCCATGCGGCGAGGGTGAAGGCCCGCCCGCTGGCCGCCTGGCCGGCCAGGAAGCGGCGGGCCTGGGCCTCGTCGCCCAGCCCCTCGTCGGCACCGCGCAGCAGGAAGTGGCTCTCGCACCGCACCGCGCGGTCGCAGGCGAGAAACGCGGCGGCGTCACCGGGCCCGGCCGGACGCATCGTGATCGCGACGGCGGCACACGGCCCGGCGGTCGCCGGTCGCGCGTCGGCGGTCCAGGCCGGGGCGGCGGTCCAGGCCGCGGCGTCGGGCGGCCCGTGCAGGCGCCCCATCAGCACCTCGTCGTGGAACCGGCCGGCGATGCGCAGCGACCCGCGCAGCCGCCCCTCCGCGACGAAGCCGAGGCGGCGGTAGAGCGCCGCGGCGCCGGTGTTGTCGGCCGCCACGGTCAGGTCCAGCCGATGCACGCCCTGGGTGTCCGCCCAGGCGCCGGCGGCGGCGAACAGCCGGGTGCCCAGGCCGCGGCCCCGCCACCCCTCGCGGATGGCGACCGCCAGGGTCGCCACGCCGCGGGTGCGGGCCAGGGTGCCCCGCGTCGCCGCCAGCCAGCCGACTGGCCCCTCCGCGGTTTCGGCCAGGAACAGGGCGCCGGACTCCGCCGCCTGGAAGGCCGCGAGGTCGATCGCCCAGGCCGGCCGTTCGCCCGGCTCGCGCACCAGGAAATCGGCGCCGTGGCCGGCCGCGTCGGCCAGCGCCCGCAGGGCCCGGCCGTCGCCGGCGACGGCACGGCGGACGGTCGCCTCCGTCACCCCCGCCCCCGGCCCCCGAGGAGGCGGCGGTGGGCCCGCAGGGCGTCGCGCTCGTAGAGCACGCCGGCGGCGCGCCGGCTCTCGGGGTCGGCGACCACCGGCAGCACCGCCGCGCGCGTCTCGTCGAAGCGGCGCAGCGCCTCGCCGAGGTCGGTGGCCGGGGTGAGGACCGGCAGCGGGCGCAGCAGGGCCGCCACCGTAAACCCGTCGTCGGACCGCGGCGTGTCGCCGGGGGCGACGACGCAGGCGGCGGCGTCGCCCGGCGTCAGCACGCCGGCCAGCCGATCCCCGTCGCCCTCCACCACCAGGATGGCGCGGTCGCCGGCCTGGCGCAGGACGGCGGCGAGGTCGCCGCGGCCGGCGTCGCCGGCCACCCTCGGGCAGTCCCCGCTCATGAGGTCGCGCACCCGCACCGTGGCGAGGCGGCGCTGCGCGTCGCCGTCGCCGAGGTCGATGCCGCGCAGCGCCAGCTGCCAAGTGAAGAAGGAGTGGCCGGCGGCGGCGCGCACCAGGGTCGCCGACACGACGATGGCCAGCATGGCCGCCAGGGTGGCGGGGTAGTTGGCCGTCAGTTCGAAGATGATGAGGATGGTGGAGATCGGGGCGCCCAGCACCGGGCCGGCCACGGCGGCCATGCCGACCATGGCGTAGAGGCCGACATAGGAGCCGCCGCCGCCGGACGCGGCGTCGGCGACCAGCCCGAACACGCCGCCGGCCATGGCGCCGAGGAAGAGCGACGGGCTGAACACGCCGCCGCCGAAGCCGGCGCCGAAGCACACGCAGGCGGCCGCCATCTTGGCCGCCAGCAGGGCGGCGCAGAGGGCGAGGCCGTAGCCGCCCTGGAGCGCGGTGTCCGTCGCCTCGTAGCCGACCCCCAGCACCTCCGGGGCGGCGATGGCCAGCAGGCCCAGCAGCAGCCCGCCGATCGCCGGGTGGAGCCAGCGCGGCACCCCGGTGCGCCGCCCGGCCGCCAGGAAGGCGCTCTGGCTCCACAGCATCGCCCGCATGAAGATCAGCGCCACCGCCGCGGCGGCGACGCCGAGCAGCGCGAAGGCCGGGAACTCGATGGCCGGCGGCGCGGCCAGCAGGGGCAGGGCGAAGGCCGGGAACCCGCCATAGACGGCGCGGCCCAGCGCCGTGCCGATCACCGAGGCCAGCACCACCGGGGCGAAGGCCGACAGCACGTAGTTGCCGGTCACCACCTCCAGCGCGAACAGCACGCCGGCGATCGGCGCGTTGAAGGAGGCGGCCACCGCCGAGGCCACGCCGCAGCCCAGGAGGGTGCGCCGCAGCGTCGGCGAGAGGCGGAAGGCGCGCGCCGACCACGCGGAGATGGCGGCGCCGAGATGGACCACCGGCCCCTCGCGCCCGAGCGACGCCCCCACCCCCAGCGACACCGCGTTGACCGCGGCGGCGGCGAGACCGGCGCCAAGGTCCATGCGCCCGCCGCGCACCGCCGCGGCCTCCATGACGTCGGCGACCCCCTGGGGCCGCCCGTCGGGAGCGATGGCGCGGATCAGCAGCCCCACCACCAGGCCGCCGGCCACCGGCGCCAGCAGCCGGTGCCAGGCCGGCAGGGTCGCGGCGATGTGGGCGAAGCGCTCGTCGGTCCAGCCGTAGAACAGACCCTGGGTCCAGGCGACCGCCTCGCGGAAGCCGATCGCCGCGAGGCCGGACAGCCCGCCCACGACCAGGGCCAGCAACGCCAGCACGATGCGATCGTTGTGGATGATCCGGCGCAGGCGGATCAGCAGGCGGGGCAGGGGCGAACGGCGCACGGGCGGGGCCAGGGGATGGGGAGCGGGCGGGCGGATGTCGGCATTAGAACGCCCCGGCGGGTGCGACGGAAGCCCGTTGTTCGCCGTTCCGGCGGCCGCTATGGTCGCGGGCGACCCGCACCACCGACCGTCGGAGGCCCGGCGCCATGCCCATCGTCACCATCCGTCCGGCGACCGCGGACGACGCCGCGACCATCCTGGGGTTCGTCCGGGAGCTCGCCGTGTTCGAGCGCGAGCCGGACGCCGTCAAGGCCGGTGAGGAGGACCTCCGCCGCGACGGCTGGGGGCCCGACCCCGCCTTCACGGCGCTGATCGCCGAGCTGGACGGTGCGCCCGTGGGCTTCGCCCTGGCGTTCCGCACCTACTCCACCTGGGAGGGACGCCCGGGCCTGTTCGTCGAGGATCTCTACGTCCGGCCCGCGGCCCGCCGCCACGGGGTCGGCCGGCGCCTGCTGGCGGAGGTGGCGCGCCGCGCCCTCGCCCAGGGATACCGGCGCGTCGACCTCAACGTGCTGCACTGGAACCCGGCGCGCGGCTTCTACGCGGCCATCGGCTTCCGCGCCATGGAGGACTGGCGGCCCTACCGGCTGGACGGGGCGGCGCTGGCCGCCCTGGCCGGGGACGGGTGAGCGCCCGATCGTTCGGCCGGCCGCTCGTGCGGCGGCTCGGGCGGTCGTCCGGCCCGTCCCCGGCCCCGGGTCACGCGCGCAGCGTCTCGGAGAAGCGCTGGGTCGTGGTGGTCAGGCGTTCCGTCTCCTCGCGCATGTGCCGGGCGTCGGTGAAGATGCCCTCGGCCACCGTGCCCACCTGCTCGGCCGCCTGGGCGACGCCCGCGATGGCGCCGCTCACCGAGCCGGCGGAGTCGGCCGTCTCCTGGATGCCGCGGGCGATCTCGCGGGTCGCCTCGTCCTGCTGGCCCACCGCGTCGGCGATCTCGTCGGCGATGCGGCGGACGCTGTCGAGGGTCGCGCCGATGCCGCCGATGGCGGTGACGGCGCCTTCGGTGGCCTGGCGGATGGCGGTGATCTGCCGGGTGATGTCCTCGGTCGCCTGGGCCGTCTGACCGGCCAGGTTCTTGACCTCCCCGGCCACCACGGCGAAGCCCTTGCCGGCTTCGCCGGCCCGTGCCGCCTCGATGGTGGCGTTGAGGGCGAGCAGGTTGGTCTGGGCGGCGATGGCACTGATCAGGTCGACCACCTCGCCGATGCGGTGCACCGCCTCGGCGAGGCTGGCGATGGTGGCCGAGGAGCGTTCGGCCCGGCCCGAGGCCTCGCCGGCCAGCGCCACCGAGTCGCGCACCCGCTGGCCGATGCCGGAGATCGATGCCGACAGCTCCTCGGTGGCGGCGGCGATGGCCTGGACGTTCTCGGCGGTGCGGGCGGCGGCCGACGACACGTCCTGGGACAGGGCGATGGTGTGCCCGGCGCTTTCCGAGAGGCTCTGCGCCGTGCCGTGCAGGGCGCCGCCGCGGTTGCCGAGCTGGCGCGCCAGGGCGGCGATCTCCGCCTCGAAATCGTGCAGGTTGCGCTCCAGCGCCTCGCGGCGCTCGCGGTCGCGGGCGGCGTCGCGGCGCTCGCGCTCACCGGCCTCGCGCAGGCGCAGCAGCCCGTCGCGGAACACCTGCACGGTGCCGGCCATGGCGCCGATCTCGTCGCCGCGGCCGAGATGGGGGACCCCGGTGTCGAGGTCGCCGCGGGCCAGCCCCTCCATCGCCCCGCCCAGCGCCCCCAGGGGCCGCACGATGCGGCGCTGGGTGAACCACGCCAGCAGGCCGCCGATGGCGGCGACCAGGGCCAGCGCGACGCCACCGCCGGCCAGCACGGCCAGGCGCAGGTCGGCGATGCCCTGGCGGTTGGCCTCCGTCAGGGCGGCCCGCCCGCGGGTCAGCTCGCCGTTCATGGCGCTCATGGCGGCGACCGCCGGGGCGGTGTCCAGGGCCGCGGCGGCGGCCACCCTGGGCAGTGGCTCGCCGGCGGCGAAGGCCGCCGACGCCGCGTCGAGGCGCTGCTCGAGCTGGGCCAGGGTGGCGGCGACGGTTTCCACCGCCGGAACCTCGGCGGCGGTCAGGGTGCCGGCGTAGCGGTAGACGTCGAGGTTGGCGGAGGCGCGGCGCAGGCTCTTGCGGACCTCCTCGGCCATGGCCGGGTTGCCGCCCAGGAGATAGTCGCCGAAGCGGTGGATCACCCCGCCGAAGCCCAGCGCGGCCCGCAGCTCCGACAGCGCGTCGGCCTTGGCGGCGGCGCCGAGGTCGTAGGCGGTCCAGCGCTCGTCCACCTCCTGGATGCCGCGCACCGCCACCGCACCGACCGCCACCGCCAGCAGAAGGACCAGGGCCAGCCCCGCCGAGAGCAGACCGCCCAGCCGGGCGATGCCAAGTTTCACGCCTACACCGCTCATCCGCGCCTCCGCGTCCACCGTTTCATCAGCACATGGTCGATCGACAGCGGGCCGGCGCCGCGCACGATCAGACTGGCCAGAAGGATCATCCACAGAACGTGTTGCGGATTGTCGAACGCCGGGTTGGTGGCGCCGAGCACGAACTGGATCACCATCGCCATTCCCAGCAGCGGAACCGCCGCCAGCCGGGTGGCGAGCCCGGCCACGATGAGGACCGGCAACGCCACTTCGGCCGCCGTCGCCAGCACGGCGGCGGCCCCGGGGGGCAGCAGCGGCACCTGGTATTCGTATTCGAACAGATACACGGTCGCCGTCCAGTCGGAAATCTTCTGAAGCCCGGACTGGAAGAAGATCGGCGCGATGGTGAGGCGGATCCACAGGTCGAGCAGGGGGGCGGCGTAGCGGTGCAGCACGGACCGGGTGTGCTCGGCCAGGGCGGCGAGGTCTTCGCCGCGGGAGGCGGTCAGCGACGGTGTCATGGCGTTCCTCCACGTCATGGCGCGGCGAGGGCGAAGCCCGCCAGCAGCCGGTTTTGCAGGAGCAGGACGAGCAGGTGCTGGGTGTCGCCGCCGGCGGTGGCGGCGGCCTCCTCCAGGGCGGCGCCGCGCAGCAGGGCCTCGGCCACGGCGCCGTCGGCGGCGGCCAGCCGGGCGCACCGCACCTCGCCGTCGCAACGGCCGACCAGCACCGCCTCCGGTGCCGGGGCGACGACCGCCGCCGCCGCGGCATCCGACCACAGGGCGTGGAGCGGCCAGTCCGAGCGCACCAGCCGCACCGAGGGGTGGGGCACGAGGCGCAGGCCGCCGACGCGCTCGGGGGGCACGGCGGCCAGGCGCTGCGGGTCGAGCGGGTCGGCGTCGGCGGCGAACAGCGCCTCGTGCATGGCCCAGTCCAGCCGGGCGGCGTCGGCGATCCAGGCCGGGACGGCGCCGTCGAGGCTGGCGGCGAAGCCGGCGCCATAGGCCCACAGCATCGGCCGGCAGGGCGGGTTCTCGGCGGCGAAGCGCCGGGCGGCCGCCTCGAACGCGTCGGCGCCGGCCAGCCGTCGCGCCGTCGGGTGGGCCGCCGCCAGCACGGCGGCGAGCGAGCCCAGCACCGTGTTGCGGTAGACCGCCAGGCGGGCCGCCGGCATGCCCGGCGCGAGGTGGGCGGCCACCGCGGGGTCGCCGCCCAGAACCCAGTCGGTCATGGCGCGCTGCAGGTCATCCAGCATGCGCCGCCTCCATCGGGCACGCGGTGTCCAGCAGCGCCTGGGCGCGCACGGCCTCCGCCAGCAGCTCGGCCAGGGGCGGCAGGTCGGTGTCCCACTCGATCAGGGTCGGCCGGGGGCCGATTCGCCGCACCAGGGCGGTGAACAGCGCCATCACCGGATCGCCGACCCGGCTGCCATGGTCGTCGATCAGCAGGACCTCGTCGCCGAACGGGACGGTGGCGTGCCCCGCGAGGTGGAGCTCGCCGATGGCGTCGTCGGGGATGGCGTCGAGCCAGGCCGCGGGGTCGAGCCCGACGTTGACCGAGGAGACGTACAGATTGTTGACGTCGACCAGCAGCCCGCAGCCGGTGCGCTCGACCAGGGCGGCCAGGAACGCGCCCTCGGGGATCGTGCTGGCGGCGTAGGCGAGGCAGGAGGACGGGTTCTCCACCAGGATGCGCCGGCCCAGCGCCTGCTGGGCGTGGTCGACGTTGCGTGCCACCACCGCCAGGCTTTCCGGCGTGTAGGGCAGGGGCAGCAGGTCGTTGAGATAGGCACCGTCGTGGACGCTCCACGACAGGTGCTCCGACACCAGGCCCGGCCGCACGCGGTCGTAGAGCGCGCGCAGCCGCAGCAGGTGGTCGGGGTCGAGGCCCTCGGCGCTGCCCAGCGACAGGCCGACGCCGTGGCAGCTGACGGGGAGGTCGCGGCGCACCCGGTCCAGCCCGGCCGGCCGGGGACCGCCCGGGGCGAGGTAGTTTTCCGAGTGCACCTCGACCCAGGCGGCGGGGCAGGCGGCCGCGACGAAGTCCCGCAGATGCGGCTCGCGCAGGCCGATTCCCGCACGCGGCGGGATGGCGGTTGCGGTCTCCGGCGCGGCCATGGCCTTACGCGTCCTTCTTCGGGTTCTTGCCTTCGTAGGGGGTCAGGCTGCCGTCCATGCCCTCGCAGGTGCCCGCCGGCACCAGCTTCCAGTCGCCGCCGTCGTAGCTCAGGTTCGTGTTGCCGGCGCAGGAATGCAGGCCCTTGGCGTGGGCGCAGCCGTTCTCGCCGGCCTTGGAGATGCCGTAGCACTTCTCCATCGACTGCTGGGCGGTCGCCGGGACGGCGAGCACGGCCAGCGCGCCGGCGACGAGGGTGGCGAGGGGCAGGGCAACACGGGTCTTGTCGGTCATCGGTCTCTCCCTTTCGTGATCGGAGGGCCGGCTCAGCCGGCGCGCTCCGTGGGTGTGCCGGCCGGGGTGGCCGGAACGGGGTCGAGCAGCAGGTCGAGGATCGCCTGCGGCTCCGGGCGCTGGGTGAAGTCGACGTCGATGCGCGCGAAGCGCACGACGCCGCTCTGGGCCAGCACGTAGGTGGCGGGGATCGTCAGCTCCCACGGGGCGCCCGGCGGGCGCCCCTGGCGGTGGCCGAGATCGATCCCGCGGTCGCGGTAGCCGTCCCGGACCGCGTCCGGCACCGGGAACACCAGCCCGTAGCTGGTGGCCACGACGCCGCCGAGGTCGGACAGAATGTGGAAGTCGAGGGCCTCGCGCTCGGCGAGGCTGAGGCTGTGGTCGGGCAGCTCCGGCGACACCGCGACGAGGCGGGCTCCGGCGGCGGCCAGCTGCGGTTGCACCAGCTGCATGGCGCGGAGCTGGGCGCAGCAGTAGGGGCACCAGCCGCCGCGGTAGAACACCAGGACCACCGGGCCCTGGGCCAGCGCGTCGTACAGCGACACCGTCCGCCCGATCTGGTCGGGCAGGGCAAAGTCGGGGGCCGGCGTCCCGGCCCGCAACGCCGCGAACTCGACACCGCGCCCCTTCAGGTCCGCGATCATGCGGTCCATGGCGTCCACCATCGCAGCGGGAAGGGTGGTGCGGGACTGCTGTCGCAGGGCGCGCAGGCGGCGGTGCAGGTGCATCGTCGGGTGGTCCACGGTTGGCGGCTCGAACGATCGGATGCTGACGCAGACCAGCCTTGCGAAAAATGGCCAAGTCTGCACAGGATCTTTGCGCGAACTGCAAAGATCACGTTTGCGCGAGGCTGCCATGGACCGTCTGGACGATCTCAGCGTGCTGATCGAGGTGGTCGACAGCGGCAGCCTGTCGCTGGCCGCGGAGCGGCTCGGCCTGTCGGCGTCGGCGGTCAGCCGGCGCCTCAGCCAGATGGAGGCGCGGCTGGGGGCGCGGCTGGTGTCGCGGACCACCCGCCGGCTCGCGCTGACCGAGGCGGGGGCCGCCTTCTGCGCCCGCGCCCGGACCATCCTGTCGGCCCTGGACGACGCCGAGCGGGCGCTGACCGAGACCACCGAGGTGCCGCGCGGCACCTTGCGCGTGACCATGCCGGCGATGTTCGGCCAGATGCACGTGGCGCCGCTGCTGCCGGCCTACATGCAGCGCTATCCCCGGGTCGCGGTCGAGGCGAGCCTGACCGACCGCACCGCCAGGCTGATCGACGAGGGCCTCGACCTGGCCGTCCGCAGCGGCCGGCTGGCCGATTCCTCGCTGGTGGCGCGCCGGCTGACGCCGCTGCGCCACCGGGTGGTGGGAAGCCCCGCCTATCTGGACCGCTGTGGCGCGCCGTTGGAGGTGGCCGATCTGGCGCGCCACAACTGCCTGGTCTTCGTGAACGACGGCAGCCGCCAGGACTGGGGCTTCGCCGCCGGCGACCGGCGGGAGACGCTGCGGGTGTCCGGAACCCTGGTGGCCGACGGCTTCGCTCCGCTGCTGCAGGCGGCGCTGGCCGGCGTCGGGCTTGCCCGGTTGCCGGGCTTCGTCGTCGCCGACGCCGTGCGCCGTGGCCGGCTGGTGCCGGTGCTGACCGACCGCGAGGTGGCGGACGAGGCGATCTACGCCGTGTTCCCCACCACCCGCCATCTGCTGCCCAAGGTGCGCTCGTTCATCGACCACCTGCTGGAGACGTTGGGCGACCCGGACTACCAGGCCCGTCACGGGCTCGTGTAGGGGCGTGCGCTCAGTTGCGACGGCCGAGCCGCCGGGTGAGGCGGGCGACCGCCTCGTCCAGCACCGCGTCCGATTTGCTGAAGCAGAAGCGCACCACGGTGGACGGCGCGTCCTCCACGTGGAAGGCGCTGACCGGGATGGCGGCGACGCCGGCCTCGACCGTCAGCCAGCGGCAGAACGCCTTGTCGTCGCCGACGAAGCCGATGGCGGCGGCCAGCGCGGCGATGTCGGCGGTGACGAAGTAGGTGCCGGCCGACGGCAGCACCGAGAAGCCGACCGCGGCGAGCCCGGCGGCCAGCCGGTCGCGCTTGCCCTGGAGCCCGGCGGCGAGCCCGCCGAAATAGGCATCGTCCCTGCCCAGCCCGTAGGCCACCGCGGCCTGGAGGTTGGGCGGGGTGGTGAAGGTGAGGAACTGGTGCGCCTTGGCGACCGGCTGCATCAGGTGCGGGGCGGCCGACACGTAGCCCACCTTCCAGCCGGTCAGCGAGAAGGTCTTGCCGGCCGAACCGACCTTGAGGCAGCGCTCGCGCATGCCGGGCAGGGTCATCAGGGGAATGTGGCGGCGGCCGTCGAAGACGATGTGCTCGTACACCTCGTCGCACACGGCGTAGGCGTCGAAGCGCTGCACGACGTCGGCCACCAGGGCCAGCTCGTCGGCGTCGAAGACCTTGCCCGCGGGGTTCAGGGGGTCGTTGATCAGCACCAGCTTGGTGCGCTCCGAGAACGCCGCCGCCAGCCCCTCCCGCGTCACCCGCCAGTCCGGCGCCGCCAGGTTGACGAAGCGCGGAACGCCGCCGGCCAGCCGGACGATCGGCAGGTAGCTGTCGTACATCGGCTGGAACAGCACCACCTCGTCGCCCGGCTCGATCAGGCCAAGCAGGCAGGCGGTCAGCGCCTCGGTGGCGCCGGAGGTGACCATGGTCTCGGTCCGCCAGTCCAGCTCCAGCCCGTAAAAGCGGCGGCCGTGGGCGGCCACCGCCTGGCGCAGCTCCGGCGTGCCCATCATCGAGGGGTACTGGTTCCATCCCTCCAGCAGCGCCGTGGCGGCGGCCTGCAGCACGTCGGCGGGACCGCGGTCGTCGGGAAAGCCCTGGCCCAGGTTGATCGCGCCGTGCTCGTCGGCGAGGCGCGACATCACCTCGAAGATGGTGGTTCCGTAGCTGGACAGGATGGGGTTGGCGGGCTTCACCGTGCGGTCTCCTCGCGCGTCTGCGGGGCGACACAATGGCGGTTTCCGCGGGGCGGCGGCAACGCCCTTTTCCGTCGCCTCAGGCCGGTGCGAAGGCCGGCGCCAGACGGCGCTGGCGGCGGCGGCGCAGATAGGCGCGGATGCGCTCGAACGGCGACAGCAGGCGCGGGTGGCGCCGCTTCATGCGCACGAAGAGCCGGCGTGAATCCGGGGAATGGCGCAGCACGATCAGGCCGCCGAGGAAGGCCACGGGCACGCCGCCCGGGCCGGGGATCGGCGTGATGATGACGCCGAAGGCGATGATCGCCCAGCCAAGCCCGATCAGCAGCCGCCGTCGCAGGCGGGAGAGCGGCGAGAGGGCGGTGGCGGGGCTGGGCATGGCGCGGCCGGGGGCTCCTGGCGATGCGGCGTTGAGAGGGGCGTGTCGAGAGGGTCGTGTCGAGAGGGTTGTGTCGTCACCGGCATATGGGGTTTCGCCGCCCGGCGGAACAGGGGATCGCGGCGGTCACGAAAAGGTTTCGGCCCGTCCCCGGCCGGCCGGCTCAGTGCACCGTCGCCGCGGTCTCGCCGGCGCTGCGCGGATCGAGCCGGTGCAGCACCTCGTGGACCTCGGCCGGGCCGGGCTGCCAGCCGAATTCCTGGGCCAGTTCGGTGCGCGCGGCGTAGGCGCGGCGGTTGAGGTCGATGCAGTCCGGGGTCTCCGGCGACCGGCAGCGGCGGTCGGCGCAGCTTTCGAGCATGAGGCGGATCATGCGCTCGCGCTTGTCGGCGTCGATGAAGCCGGAATCGTCGAAATAGAGCTTGGTGAAGGCCACTTCGGCGACGTGGGGGCGCGCGCCCCGTTCGGAGATCAGGATCGCCGACACCAGGTCCACGCAGCGGCCGGCGAACGCGGGAATCGGCTCCACCCCGTCGTCGGCGTGGTCGAAGGCGCGGCTCGGCAGGTCGACGAGTCGTCCCGATTCCTCCCGGACGAGATAGCAGCGCTTGATCGGCATGACCGCCTCCAGTCTGGTTCCCCCCGACGGGGGAAAAGCGTACATCAAACCCGACGAGGGGGGAACAGGCTGGGACGGTGCGCGCCGGCCGGCCACCCTCGTCCCAGTCTAGCGCGATGCCCCACGGCGAAGGAAGATGTCCGATGAAACTGCTCAGGTATGGCCCCCCCGGCATGGAGCGCCCCGGCCTGCTGGATGCCGGCGGCACCATCCGCGACCTGTCGGGCGTGGTCGCCGACATCGCCCCGGCCGCGCTGTCCGACGCCGCCCTGGACCGCCTGCGCCGCCTCGACCCGGCGCGCCTGCCGGCGGTGCCGGGCGATGTCCGGCTGGGACCGCCGGTGGCCGGGATCTCCAAGGTGGTGGGGGTCGGACTCAACTACGCCACCCACGCCGCCGAGGCCGGCATGGCGGCCCCGGCCGAGCCGGTGCTGTTCATGAAGGCGACCAGCGCGATCGCCGGTCCGACCGACCCCGTGGTGCTGCCTCCGGGCGCCGTGAAGGGCGACTGGGAGGTCGAGCTGGGCGTGGTGATCGGCACCACCGCGCGGTGCGTGCCGCGCGCCGCCGCGCTTGGCCACGTCGCCGGCTACTGCGTGGTCAACGACGTGTCGGAGCGCGCCTTCCAGCTCGAGGGCACGGGGCAGTGGGTGAAGGGCAAGAGCGCCGACGGCTTCTGCCCGCTGGGGCCCTGGCTGGTCACCCGCGACGAGGTGCCCGACCCGCAGGCCTTGGCCCTGTGGCTGGAGGTGGACGGGGTGCGCATGCAGGACGGCGCCACCGCCGACATGATCTTCGGCGTGGCCGAGCTGGTGGCCGACATCAGCCGCTACATGACGCTGCTGCCGGGCGACGTCATCGCCACCGGAACCCCCGCGGGCGTCGCGCTGGGCCGCCAGCCCCAGCCCTGGCTGCGGCCGGGCCAGGTCATGCGGCTGGGCATCGACGGCCTGGGCGAGCAGCGCCAGGCGGTGATCGCGGCGCCGGGCTGACGCCGGTCCGGCCGGGTCCGCCGCTCAGCGCGGGCCCGTCATCCGCTCCGGGCGCACCCACTCGTCGAACTGCCCGGCCGTCAGCAGGCCGAGGGCGACGCCGGCCTCCTTCAAGGTGGTGCCCTCGGCGTGGGCCTTCTTGGCGATCTTGGCGGCGTTGTCGTAGCCGATGTGCGGGTTGAGCGCGGTCACCAGCATCAGGCTCTCCTGCAGCAGGCGGGCGATCCGCTCGCGGTTGGCGGCGATGCCGACGACGCAGTTGTCGGTGAAGCTGACCGCGGCGTCGGCCAGCAGGCGGATCGACTGCAGCACGTTGTAGGCGATCACCGGCTTGAACACGTTCAGCTCGAAATGGCCGGTCGCGCCGGCCATGGTGACGGTGGTGTGGTTGCCCATGACCTGGGTGCAGACCATGGTCAGGGCCTCCGACTGGGTCGGGTTGACCTTGCCGGGCATGATCGAGGAGCCGGGCTCGTTCTCCGGCAGGGCCAGCTCGCCGATGCCGCAGCGCGGGCCGGAGCCGAGCAGCCGCACGTCGTTGGCGATCTTCATCAGCGACACGGCGATGGTGTTGAGCTGGCCGTGCACCTCGACCAGCGCGTCGTGGGTCGCCAGCGCCTCGAAGTGGTTTTCGGCCGGCACGAAGGGCAGGCCGGTGATGGCGGCGACCCGCTCGGCGAAGGCCCGGGCGAAGCCGGCCCGCGCGTTCAGCCCGGTGCCCACGGCGGTGCCGCCCTGGGCCAGCGCGAACAGCCGGGGCAGCCCCGCCTTGGCCCGCTGCACCGCGTAGGCCGCCTGGGTGGCGTAGCCCGAGAATTCCTGGCCCAGGGTCAGCGGCGTGGCGTCCTGCAGGTGGGTGCGGCCGATCTTGACGATGTCGGCGAACTCCTCGGCCTTGCCGGTCAGGGCGGCGTGCAGGTGCTCCAGCGCCGGCACCAGCTCGTGGTGGATCTGCTCGGCCGCGGCGATGTGCATGGCGGTGGGAAAGCTGTCGTTGGACGACTGCCCCAGGTTCACGTGGTCGTTGGGATGGACCGGGTGCTTGGAGCCGATGACCCCGCCCAGCAGCTCGATCGCCCGGTTGGCGATGACCTCGTTGGCGTTCATGTTGGACTGCGTGCCCGAGCCGGTCTGCCAGACCACCAGCGGGAAATGATCGCCCAGGGTGCCGTCGGCGACCTCGTCGGCGGCGTCGGCGATGGCCCGGCCGAGCGCCGGGTCCAGCGCGCCGAGGTCCATGTTGGCCAGCGCCGCCGCCTTCTTCTGCACGCCCAGCGCGCGGACCAGGGGCTGCGGCAGCCGTTCGCCGCCGATCTTGAAGTTCTGCAGGGACCGCTGGGTCTGCGCCCCCCAGTAGCGGTCGGCCGGCACCTCTATGGCGCCGAAGGAATCGGTCTCGCTGCGCACCGCCGGCTTGCCGCTCATGGTCCTCGTCCTCGCTCTCGCTCCCCTGGGGTTCCGCAACTCTCGACCGCATCGCCGCCGCTGGCAAGGGGTCGGGCCGTCGACGGGCGTTTGTTCTTGAAGTGTTCGGATCGACGGGGCACACTACGGTTCATGGTTCGTTCTTTTTGCTGGGAGGTGATCCATGGACGTCCCGACCATCGACCGTGTGCGCGCCCGCATCGCCCAGCCCCGCGCCGGCGAGATGCTGGGGCGCGGCTGGACCGTGATCGGCCCGGCGGGTGAGGGGATGCTGCTGATGGAAGGACCGGACCCGGATCTCGCGCCGGCGCCGGCGCTGGCGCCGCTGGCGGCGGTCTCGCGGCCCCTGGTCGGCCGGGCGCGGCTGCGCGCCCACCTCTGGACCGCCGAGCCGCGGCTGGCGGCCATCGGCCGCGCGGCGTGACCCGCCGCGCCGTTCGAGGTAATCCTTGCAAGTAATACCACGGAGTATGACCGGGTCCCGGGGTAATACCCAAGAGCCGGCCAGGAGTTAACGGCCGTTAGTAACTCGTTAACCTGGTTCGGCGACAAATGAGTCATCAGACACGCGGCAGTCGTCGCCGCCCATCCGATGGAGACGGGAATGTTCGAGGCTCAGATTTCGCACAAGATCAAGATCTCCGCGCAGGTTCACGCGGACCTTCTCGATGAATTCATTCGGGTTACCAAGGAAAAGCTGGTGGCCCACAGCGACGCGTTCGTTCGCGACAGCCTCACCGATCTGCTCTCCGGCCTGCGCGACGAGCGCGACGGCTATGCCCGCCTGATCGTGGCGCGGGAGCTGGCGCCCGCGGCCTGACGGCGGCGGCGGCGACATTCCCTTCCGGAGGGGCCGGGGCGGGAGTCCTCTCCCCCGCCCCGGTCTCTTCGGGGACGGCGCGGATCTCAGAAGATCCCGTCGAACAGGCTTCCCTTCGTCTGGCTGCCGGTCGGCGAACCCAGCAGCATCGCCAGCCGGCCGGTGCCGGCGCTGCCGCTGCCGCCGTTCAGGAGCTGCTGCAGCGTGCGGACGTAGGACGGCATCTCGCTGCTCTTGTCCGGCTGCTTGGCGAAGGTGTCGTAGTCCTTGGTGTAGGTTCCCTGGCTGAGCTGCAGCGCGTACTGCACCTCCTTGCCCGCCGGCACCCCCTTCTCCCGCGTCACCCGCACGGTGTAGTCGCCGCGGCCCAGGGTCAGGCTGCCGCCGGCCAGCTTCTTGTAGGCCTCGTGGGCGTCGCCCGCGGACTCGTTGCTGTCGGCCAGCACGTTGCCGGTCTTGTCCATGAGCTGGACCCGCAGGCCGGAATCGCCGACCCGGCCGAGCGCCACCTCTCCCTCGCTGGTCACCTTGAACTTGTAGAAGTCGACGGTGTCGTTGGCGCCGAGGATGCTGAACACGTTCAGCCGGCTCTCGTCCTTGGCGAGGACGCCGACGTTGGTGGCGAACGGGGTGGCGTTGATGGACGATTTGCGGACGTCCTGCTCGAATCGCTCGACGTTGTCCGGCGCCGGGTTGCTGGCGGCGGCGTCGGTCTGGATCTTCTTCAGCGCGCTGTCGATCGACTGCTGGAGGCTGGCTGCCATCCCGCTGATGCTGGAGAGTCCGCCCATGCCGATCACCTTTTGGATTTGGAATGCGTCCGGGGCCGGTGATGCACCTTGCGGGCCATCCCGCCGGATCCCGCCAAGCCCTTGGGCACGCATAGGAAAACCGGAAGGCTGGAGGGGCTGGCGGGGCGGTCATTCCGGCCGCGCGGCAGGATTTGCCGGTTCGCCGCGGTTTGGGCATACTCTGGCGCGGATGGCGCGGTGCACGGGTGCTGCGGCCGGAACACCCAACACCGGGTTCGGGGGCCCTTTCCACCATGAACCGTTTCCTGGCACGCGCGCTCGCCGTTCTCGTCGCCTGGTCGGCGCCCGCCCTGGCCGACGACCCGCCGCCGCCGGAGAACACCGGCTTCGCCGTCACCAACCTGGAGGTGGTGGCCGAACGCGACGTGCCGCAGGTCTGCGTGACGTTCTCGCAGCCCCTGGAGAAGTCCCGCGCCGTCGACTACGGCGCCTATGTGGTGGTGGAGCCGGCCGCCGCCGGGACGGCGGTGGAGACGGTGGCGACGGCGCGCGACAAGACCCTGTGCGTGGAGGGGCTGGAGCACGGCCGGTCCTACACCCTGCGCCTGCGCGAAGGGCTGCCCTCGGGCGGCGGGCAGCGGCTGGCGGCGGCGGAGCGCCACCCCGTCGCCGTGCCCGACCGGGCGCCGGCCCTGGCGTTCCGCGGTGCCGGCTACATCCTGCCGCGGGTCGGTTCCGAAGGGCTGCCGCTGCGCACCGTCAACGTCGAGCGCGCCCAGCTGCAGGTGCTGCGCATCAACGACCGCAACCTGGTGGAGCAGATCTACTACGGCCGCGTCAGCCAGCAGCTCGCCGAGTATGAGGTCGGCGAGATCGTCGACCGTTCCGGCGAGGAGGTGTGGCGTGGCGAGATGGCCATCGACACGGTGCGCAACACCCCGGTGGTCACCGCCTTCCCCATCGACGCCGTGCTGGGCACCCTGAAGCCCGGCGTCTACATCGCGGTGGCCAGCGCCGACGGGGTGAAGAAGGAGGAGTGGGAGTCCAAGGCGACCCAGTGGTTCGTGGTGTCCGACCTCGGCCTCAGCGCCATCCAGGCCGAGGACGGGCTGCTGGTGTTCGCCCGCTCCCTGGCCACGGCCGAGCCGGTCGCGGGCGTGACCGTCCGCCTGCTGGCCCGCAACAACGCCGAACTCGGCACCGCCGCCACCGGCGCCGACGGCATGGCCCGGCTCGACGCCGGGCTGATGCGCGGCGACGGCGGCAACGCCGCGCAGGCGCTGTTCGCCTATCTGGGCGAGGATTTCGGCTTTCTCGACGTCGGTGCGCCCGGCTTCGACCTGTCCGACCGCGGCGTCGGCGGGCGCGAGCCCCCGGGGCCGCTCGACGCCTTCGTCTACACCGAGCGCGGGATCTACCGTCCGGGCGAGACGGTCCAGCTGGCGGCGCTGCTGCGCAACCCCGACGCCCGGGCCGTCGCCGGCCTGCCGCTGACCATGAAGGTGCTGCGCCCCGACGGCTTCGAGGTCGAGCGGCGCCGGGTCACCGACCAGGGGGCCGGCAGCTACGCCATCGACCTTGCCCTGCCGGGCACCGCCTACACCGGGCAGTGGAGCGTGACCGTCCACGCCGATCCCGACGGCACCGCCATCGGCAGCGTCGACTTCCTGGTCGAGGACTTCGTGCCGCCGCGCCTGGAGTTCGCGCTGGAGAGCGCCGCCCCGGCCATGACGGCCGACGCGCCGACGCCGCTGACCATCGACGCCCGCTATTTCTACGGCGCCCCGGCGGGCGGCCTGCCCGGCGAGATGACGCTGACCCTGCGCGCCGCGTCCTCGGCCCATCCCGACCATCCCGGATTCCGCTTCGGGCTGGAGCAGGAGGAGTTCCTGCCGGTGCGCAGCGAGCTGCCCGGCTTCACCACCGGACCGGACGGCCGGGCGACCGTCGACGCCACCCTGGCCGACCTGCCGGACAGCACGCGGCCGCTGGAGGCGGCGATCCGCGCCACCGTCTTCGACATCGGCGGCCGTCCGGTCAACCGCGAGGTGGTGCTGCCGGTGCGCCACCAGCCCTTCGCCATCGGCGTGCGCCCCCACTTCGACGGCGACGCCGTCCCCGAGGGTGCCACGGTGGCCTTCGACGTGATCGCCGTCGCGCCCGACGGCGCCGCCCTGGACAAGGCCGACCTCGCCTACGAGCTGTTCGAGGAGGAGTACGACTACGTCTGGTACCAGGCCAACGGGCGCTGGGACTACGAGGTGACGGTGCGCGACCGCCGCGTCACCGGCGGCGCCGTGCGCGCGGCGGCCGCCGCCCCGGCGGTGGTGGAGGAGCCGGTGGCGGCCGGCCGCTACCGGTTGGAGGTGTTCGACCGCGCCACCGGGGTGGCCACCAGCGTGCGCTTCGCCGCGGGCTGGTGGGTCGGTCCCAGCGCCGGCGACCGCCCGGACAAGGTCGACGTCACGGTGATGCTGCCGGGCTACCGCGGCGGCGAGACCGCATGGGTGCACGTCAAGCCGCCCTACCGCAGCCAGGTGCTGATCGCCGTCGCCGACCGCAAGGTCCGGCAGGCGTTCAGCCGGCCGATCGGTCCCGAGGGCGCCTTCCTGGAGATCCCGGTCGACCCGGACTGGACCGCCGGCGTCTACGTCGTCGCCACCGCTTACGCCGTGCCCGACGACTCCCACAAGGGGCCGCCGCGCCGCGCGCTCGGCCTGTCCTGGCTGGCCATGGACCCGGCGCCGCGGTCGCTCGAGGTGGCGCTGGCGGCGCCCGCCGACACCCTGCCGCGGCGCACCGTCAGCGCCGAGGTGACGGTGGCCGGCGCCGAGCCCGGTGCCCCCGCCTTCGTGACCCTGGCCGCGGTCGACGAGGCGGTGCTTCAGCTCACCGACCACCGGGCCCCCGATCCCAACGACCACTACCTGGGCAAGCGGCGCCTTGCGGTCGAGCTGCGCGACGTCTACGGCAAGCTGATCGACCCGTCGGGCGCACGGCGCGGGCGCATCCGCACCGGCGGCGACGAGCAGCGGGTGAAGCAGGTGGGAGCCCTGCCGCAGAAGACCACCCGCATCGTCTCGCTGTTCTCCGGCGTGCTGCCGGTGGGCGAGGGCGGCCGGGTGGCGGTGCCGCTGGAGCTGCCCGATTTCCAGGGGCGCCTGCGGCTGATGGCGGTGGCGTGGAGCGGCGACCGGGTCGGCCACGCCGAGGCCGCCATGCAGGTGCGCGATCCCGTCGTCGCCGAGCTGTCGCTGCCCCGCTTCCTGGCCCCCGGCGACCGGGCCCAGGTGCTGGCGACGCTGGACAACCTGCACGGGCCGGACGGCGACTACGCCGTCACCCTGGCGGCCAGCGGCAGCGTGACCCTGGAGGACGGGGCGATCACGGTTCCCGGCCTGGCGGCGGGCCGGCGCGCGACGGCGCTGCGCATCCTCAGCGCCGACGCGGTCGGCCCCGGCGCCGTCACCATGACCGTGGAGGGACCCGGCGGCCTGCGCCTGGAGCACCGCTGGGAGATCGCCGTCCGTCCCGGCAATCCCCTGGTCACCCGGCGGATGATGACGAAGCTGGAGCCGGGCGCCAGCCTGACCGTCACCGACGACCTCGCGGCCGGGTTCCTTCCAGGCACCGCGGCGCTCGCCCTGACCGTCAGCCCGCTGCCCGAGATGGACGTGCCGGGCCTGCTCATGGCGCTGGACCGCTATCCCTACGGCTGCGCCGAGCAGACCACCAGCCGCGCGCTGCCTCTGCTCTACGTCAACGACGTGGCGCGCTCGCTGGGGCTGGCCGGCGACGACGCGCTCAAGGCGCGGATCACCCGCGCCGTGGAGCGGGTGATGACCATGCAGCGTCCCGATGGGTCCTTCGCCATGTGGTCGCCGCGCGGTGACGGGGATCTGTGGCTGACGCCCTACGTGATGGACTTCCTGGGGCGCGCCCGTGGCGCCGGGTACACGGTGCCCGACTTCCCCTACCGCAAGGGGCTGGAGTGGCTGAAGGGGCTGGTCGACAATTCCTGGTACGAGGAGGCCGAACTGCCGGCCCGCGCCTACGCGCTCATGGTGCTGGCCCGCGCCGGGGCCACCGACGTCGCCGCGGTGCGCTACTTCCGCGAAACCTACTGGGCGCGCCTGCAGACCGACCTTGCCCGCGCCCAGGTGGCCATGGCCCTGGCGGCGCTGGGCGACCGCGACGGCGCGGCGGACGCCTTCGCCGGGTTGAACCACGCGCGGGTGGTCCAGGCCAGCCTGCGCGACTACGGCTCGGCGGTGCGTGACGAGGCCGGGGTGGTGGCGCTGATGGCGGAGTCCGGGGTGGTCGACGGCGACCGTCTCCTGGCCGCGGCGGTGCGGCTCAACAAGGCCTACGCCGGGCAGAGCCGCACCAGCACCCAGGAGCAGGCGTGGCTGCTGATGGCGGCCCATGCGCTGGTCGACCAGGCCGCGCCCATGCGGGTGGCGATCGGCGACCGGGCCGTGGAGGGCAAGAAGGCCCATTACCAGACGATCGACCCGGACGGCCCGCCGGTGACCCTGCGCAACGCCGGGTCGGAGCCGGTGTTCCAGGCGTTGACGGTGGCCGGCGTGCCGCTTGAGCCGCAGCCGGCGGAGGCGATGGGGATGACGGTGCGGCGCTCGATCTACACCATGGACGGCTCGCCCCTCGATCCCGCCGATGGCCCGGTGCCGCAGAGCGGCATGCTGGTGGTGATCCTGGAGGGCCGCTCCACCGACCAGATCGACCACCAGGCGCTGGTGGTCGATCTGCTGCCGGCGGGGCTGGAGATCGAGAACGTCCGCCTCGCCGACAGCGCCCAGCTCGGCGACCTCTCCTGGCTGGGCGAGCTCAGCGCGGTGCGCCACGTCGACTACCGCGACGACCGCTTCGTCGCCGCCGTGGACCTGACGGCGCAGAGCCCGACCTTCCGCCTGGTCTACCTCGTGCGGGCGGTCACCGCGGGCGACTTCGCCCAGCCCGGCCCCCACGTCGAGGACATGTACCGCCCGTACCTGTTCGCCCGCGGCGCCGCCGGGCGGCTGGCCGTGCGGGCGCCCTGACGGGACGCGCCATGGCCCCCGCGTTCCCCCGCTGGCGCCGGGCGGCGGCCGGCGCGCTGCTGCTGGGCGCGGCGTGGCTGGGGCTGGATGCGCTCGACCGCGCCTGCCCGCCCGACCTGTCGCGCTTCCGCGACCGGGCGGCCGAAGTGGTGGACCGGCAGGGGGTGGTGCTGCGCGCCTTCACCGCGGCCGACGACGCCTGGCGCTTCCCGGTCCGCCCCGACGCGGTGGCGCCGCTCTACCGGGCCATGCTGCTGGCCTATGAGGACAAGCGGTTCGAGCGGCACTGGGGGGTCGACCCGCTGGCCGTGCTGCGGGCGGCCGGCCAGGCGGTGTGGCACGGCGAGGTGGTGTCCGGTGCCTCCACCCTCACCATGCAGGTGGCCCGCCTGCTGGAGCCGCGGCCGCGCACGCTGTGGTCCAAGCTGGTGGAGATGGCGCGGGCGGTGCAGCTGGAGCGCCGCCACGGCAAGGACGAGATCCTGGCCATGTACCTCACGCTGGCCCCCTTCGGCGGCAACCTCGAGGGGGTGCGGGCGGCGACCCTGGCCTGGTTCGGCAAGGAGCCGCGCCACCTCACCCCGGCCGAGGCGGCGCTGCTGGTCGCCCTGCCGCAGTCGCCGGCGCGGCTGCGCCCGGATCGTGGCGTGGCGGGCGGCGCGGCGGCCGGTGCGGCCGCCCGGGCGGCCCGGGCCAAGGTGCTGGACCGGGCCGCCGCCGCCGGGGTGCTGGACCCGGCCGAGGCCGGGCGGGCCAAGGACGCCCCGCTGCCGACGGCACGGCGGGCCTTTCCCTTTCTCGCCCCGCATCTGGCGGAGCGGCTGCGCGCCGGCGCCCCGGGGGAGGCGCGAATCGCGACCACCCTGGACGCGGCGCTGCAGGAGACGGTGGAGGCGCTGCTGCGCCGCCGCGCCGAGGGGCTGGAGCCGAAGGCCGGCCTGGCGGCGCTGGTGGTCGACAACGCCAGCCGCGAGGTGCGGGCCTATGTCGGCGCCGGCGACTATTTCGACCGCAGCCGCGAGGGCATGGTCGACATGGTCCAGGCCGTGCGGTCGCCGGGCTCGACCCTCAAGCCGCTGATCTACGGGCTGGCCTTCGACCGGCTGATCGTCCACCCCATGACCGTGATCGCCGACGTGCCGCGGCGGTTCGGCGCCTACGCGCCGGAGAACTTCGGCGGTGGCCACTCCGGCGAGGTCACGGTGGCGGAGGCGCTGCAGTACTCCTTGAATGTGCCGGCGGTCGCGGTGCTCGACCGGGTCGGACCGCTCAGCTTCGACGCGGCGCTGCGCCGTGCCGGCGTGACGCTGCACTTCGACCGCCGCGTCGGCCGGGCAACCCTGCCGATCGCGCTGGGCGGGGTGGGGCTGTCGCTGGAGGAACTGGTGACCCTGTACGGTGCGTTCAGCCATGGCGGGCGGGTGGCACCGCTGGCGGTGCGGCCACCGACGGCGAGCCGGCGCCCCGACCGGCCGGTGGGGGAGGCGCTGATGGGCGAGCCGGCGGCCTGGTACGTCGCCGATGTGCTGCGCGGCGCGCCGCGCCCGCCCGGCTACGCCGATGTCCAGGGCGCCGGGGACGCCCGCGGCATCGCCTTCAAGACGGGAACCTCCTACGGATTCCGCGACGCCTGGGCGGTCGGCTTCACCGACCGCTACACGGTCGGCCTGTGGGTCGGCCGGCCGGACGGCGCGCCGTGCCTGCGCTGCGTCGGCATCGAGGCGGCGGCGCCGCTGCTGTTCCGGCTGTTCGACCTGCTCCCGGTGCCCGCCGGGCCTGCGGTGATGGTGGCCGGCCCGCCGGCCGGGGTCATCGCCGGCGGCACCGCCGATCTGCCCCAGGGGTTGCGCCGCTTTGCCGATGCGCCGGCGGTGGCCCGCCACGGGGTCGCCCAGGCCGCGGGGCGGCTGCGCATCGCCTTCCCGGTCGACGGGTCGGTGGTGTCCCTGGGCGCCCGGCCCAGGGCGGCGGCGGATGGCGGTCACGGGCGGCTGGACGCCCTGCCGCTGCGCGCCGAGGGCGGGCGGCGGCCGCTGCGCTGGCTGGTCAACGACCGGCCGCTGGGCGACGGCGACTGGCGCCGCGGCACGACCTGGCAGCCCGACGGCACCGGCTTCGTCGACGTCACGGTGCTCGACGCCGACGGCAACGTCTCCAGCGCCACGGTGTTCGTCGCGGAGCGGCCGGACGGCGGCGCCCGCAACGGCGCCCGCAGCGGCCCCGAATGACGGGCGGGCGTCGGTACACCCCCGGCCCGGCCCTCAGGGGCGGCCGGCCCGGCCCCCGCCGCGGCCGCCCAGCATGAGCACCGCCGCCAGCACAGCGAACACCACGGCGAGGCCGGCGTAGTAGACCGGCGCGCGGCCGACCGTCAGGGTGCCGAGCAGCACCATGAGCAGACTTGCCAGGCCCAGGATGACGGTGGTGCGCGCCGACATGGTCGTTCCGAACCTTGTCCTTTGGTGGGCGCCAGCCTGCCACAGGCGGTGGGGGGGCCGCCGCGTGGCAAGCTGTCACGGCGCGGGCGCGCCGCACCGCGGGCCGGGCGGTGGGACAAACCGCCCGGGCTCGCCGCCCTGCCGCGCCTTGACGCCACTGCCGGCACTCCATAGGCTTTCCGGTGCGGGCGCGGGCAAGCGCCGCCACGCGCGCAGTGGGCATCCCGCCACGGGAGGCCCGGAAGGGGAGTGGGGATGGCCGATCCCAGGTTCCTGAAGTTCGACACCCTCAGCCTCCACGCCGGGCAGCGGCCGGACCCGGCGACCGGGGCGCGGGCGGTGCCCATCTACCAGACGACCTCCTTCGTCTTCGACGACGTCGACCACGCCGCCGCCCTGTTCGGGCTGGAGGCGCCGGGCCACATCTACAGCCGCATCTCCAATCCGACGGTGGCGGTTCTGGAGGAGCGGCTGGCGCGCCTGGACGGCGGGGTCGGCGCGGTCTGCACGGCCAGCGGCCAGGCGGCGCTGACGCTGGCGGTGCTGACCCTGATGGGGGCGGGCGGGCACATCGTGGCCTCGTCCTCGCTCTACGGCGGAAGCCGCAACCTGCTGGCCCACACCCTGCCGCGCCTGGGCATCGAGACCAGCTTCGTCGATCCCCGCGACCTCGACGCGTTCCGCGCCGCGGTGCGGCCACAGACGCGCCTGGTGTTCGGCGAGATCATCGGCAATCCCGGGCTGGAGGTGCTCGACGTCCCGGGCCTGGCCGCGGTGGCCCACCAGGCCGGCGTGCCGTTGCTGGTGGATTCCACCTTCGCCACGCCCTACCTGTGCCGGCCGCTGGAGCACGGCGCCGACCTGGTCATGCACTCCGCCACCAAATGGCTGGGCGGCCACGGCGTCGCGGTGGGCGGCGTGCTGATCGACGGCGGCGCCTTCGACTGGGAGGCGTCGGGCCGCTTCCCCACCCTGACCGAGCCCTACGCCGCCTATCACGGCATCGACTTCGTCGAGGAGTACGGACCGGCGGCGTTCGTCATGCGCGCCCGCGCCGAGGGCCTGCGCGACTTCGGCGCGTGCCTGAGCCCGGCCAACGCCTTCCACATCCTGCAGGGGGTGGAGACGCTGCCCCTGCGCATGAAGGGGCACATCCACAACACCCGCCGGGTCGTCGGCTTCCTGGAATCGGAGATGGCGGCGCCCGGCGGCGCCGTCGCCTGGGTCACCTATCCCGAACTGGCCGACCATCCGGACCACCCGCTGGCGGCGCAGCTCCTGCCGCGCGGCGCCGGCGCCATCGTGTCCTTCGGCATCCGCCCGCCGGACGGCGCGGCGGGGGGCGGCCGTGCCGCGGGCCGCCGCTTCATCGAGGCGCTGACGGTGTTCTCCCACCTCGCCAACGTGGGCGACGCCAAGTCGCTGGTCATCCACCCCGCCAGCACCACCCACGCCCAGCTCGACGCGGCGGCGCTGGCCGCCGCCGGGGTCGGCGAGGACATGGTCCGCCTGTCGATCGGGCTGGAGGATTCCGACGACCTCATCGACGACCTGCGCCAGGCGCTGCGCGTCGCGACCAGGGTCTGAGCGGCCGGCGACGGGCGGCCGGCAAAAAGGAAGGACGAAGGGAACGGGGATGGAACTCACGGTCCGCGGCGCGCCGGTCTTCGCCCACACCGGCGGGCGCCCCCTCGATCCGGAGCGGCCGGTGGCGGTGCTGCTGCACGGTGCCGGCTTCGACCACACGGTGTGGGCGCTGCAGAGCCGGCGCCTTGCCCGCCGCGGCGTCGCGGTGCTGGCCCTCGACCTGCCGGGCCACGGCCGGTCCGGGGGAGCGCCGCTGGCCGGCGTCGACCGGCTGGCGGACTGGACGGCCGAGGCGCTCGACGCGGCGGGCGTGGCGCGGGCCCACCTCGTCGGCCACTCGATGGGCGCCCTGGTGGCGCTGGAGACGGCGGCCCGCCATTCCGGCCGGGTCGCCGGCGTGGCCTTGCTCGGGGTGGCGGAGCGGATGCCGGTGCACCCGGACCTGCTGGCCGCCGCCCGCGACGGCGATCCGCGGGCCGCCGCGCTGGTGGTGGCGTGGGGCACCGGGCCGCGCGGCCGGATCGGTGGCAGCGCGCTGCCCGGGATCGCCCTGGTCCCGCTGGGCCTGCGCCTGATGGCGCGCGCCGGCGGCGGCGTCCTTGGTGTCGACCTCGCGGCCTGCGACGCCTACGCCGGCGCGGCCGCCGCCGCCGCCGCCCTGGCGTGCCCCGCGCTGTTCCTGCTCGGCGCCCTCGACCGCATGACGCCGGCCAAGGCGGGACGGGCGCTGGCGGCGCGGACCCGCGACGCCGAGGTCCTCGTGCTGCCGGACACCGGGCACATGATGATGCTCGAGGCGCCGGGGCCGGTCAGCGCGGCCCTGGCGCGCTTCATCGGCGGCTCCGGGTGGTGAAACCCGCCGTCGATGTCAAACCGGACATCACGCTTTAACATTCCCGGGTTTTAGTGTCATCGGCCGCAACGGCCACGTGCAGGGCTGTGCCGGCGCGGCGCCAAAACGGGAACGGAGGACACGGTGCGGTCCAGGGAACGAACCAGCCGGGCACCGTGTCGGCGCACGGCGACGGCGTCACGCAGGCCGGCCCCGCCGCGGCTCCGCGCGGTGGCGCCGTGACGGCGCGGCGCCCCGGAACGGGCGCCGCACCGTCGTGCGGACGGCGCACCCCAAGGTGCGCCGTCCTGCGGTCGAGGGCAGGAGCCGGGTCAGGCGGCCTGGCGCGGCAGCTCCGCGGTGCCCGCCTTCGACGCGATGGCGATGGTCCGCGGCTTCATGGCCTCCGGGATCTCGCGCACCAGGTCGATGTGCAGAAGCCCGTTCTCCATGGAGGCGGCTTTCACCTTGATGAAGTCGGCAAGCTGGAAGCGCCGCTCGAAAGCGCGGCCGGCGATACCCCGGTAGAGGAATTGGCCGGTCTCCTGCTCCTTCTTAGTTTTAGCGGAGACCGCCAGCGCATTCTGCTGGGCCGTGATCTCGATGTCCTCCGGACCGAAGCCGGCGACGGCCATGGTGATCCGGTAGGCGTCCTCCCCCACCTTCTCGATGTTGTAGGGCGGGTAGGAGGCCGACGCGTCGTCGGCGTTGAGCGCGTGTTCCATCAGACGCGTCAGGCGGTCGAAACCGACGGTGGAACGGAACAGGGGCGAAAGGTCGTAGCTGCGCATGACATATCCTCCTGAAGAGCGATACTTCATCCGGGGGCCACGCTCCGCGTCGGCCCCCGATCCGGTCGATCCGGACGACCCCGTACGGGCGTCTTCCGGCGCCCTGAGACATAGGCGAGGTCCACACCCGTTCAAGGGTGCCCCGGGCGCGAATCCGTGGTTCGGCGCCCGGCCTGCCTTGCCGGCGGCCCGCTCCGGGTCATGTTTTGTTAATCAGTTGCGGCCACGCTCACGTCTGGGCCACGCGGCCGCGGGAAGGGAAAGGCCGTGAACGGACATCCCACCTTTTTCAACGGCACGTACGACGAGACGATGACCCTCCTCGTCGAGGCCAGGAATTACATCGCCTACCACGAAGCCATCGACCAGCGCGGGCGCCCGCCCCAGGTGCGCCTGCAGGTCAGCTACGAATCCATGCGCGTCACCAGCCGTCTCACCCAGGTGATGGCGTGGCTGCTGGCGCAGAAGGCGGTGCACGCCGGCGAGATGAGCGAGGCCCAGGCGTCGGAGGGTTACTCCCTCACCGGCGGCGAGATCTGCACCGATCCCTCCGGCCCCGACAACGAGGATCTTCCCGCCGGCCTCCGCAGCCTGCTGGAGCGCAGCCATCGCCTCTACATGCGGGTGGAGCGGCTGGACGATCAGTTCCGTCTGAGCGTCCGGGAAGCGGTGGGCTGAGCGATCCCCTGGGGGCGCCCGCCGTCCCCGACCGCAGCCCGGAGGGCGGGGATTGCGAACGCCTCGCATTTCGCCCTATCGTCCGGCCGCGGCGTCCCTGACGGCGCCCGCGACGCGACACCGGTCCGCCGCGGAACCCACCCCCCGGGGCCCGGTATGACCGATCGCCGACGCACCACACCGCTGGCCGCCGTTGCCGTGATCGCCGGCCTCGCCGCGGTGGCGGCGCCGGCCGGCCCGCTGCGGGCGGCGGAGGAGCGGTTCACCCTGCGCTCGGCCGCCGGCGAGGCCTACGAAATCGTGCTGGTCCGGCCGGACGCGCCGGCCCCCGCCGCCGGGCACCCCGTGCTCTACCTGCTCGACGGCAGCCTGTCGCTGCCGCCGCTGCGCGCGCTCAGGCGCGGGCGCGATGGCGTGCCGGGGGCCGCGGCGCTGGCGGTCGTCGGCATCGGCTATCCCGACACCCGGGGGCCCGACACCCGGGGGCCCGACACCCGGGGGCCCGACACCCGGGGGCCCGACACCCGGGTGCAGCGCCGCTACCACGACCTCACCCCTCCGACACCGCCCGAGGCCATTCCGTTGCGACCGGGCGATCCGGTGCCGCGTACGGGCGGCCGGGCGGCGTTCCTGCGGTTCATCGAGGAGCGGGTGAAGCCGGCGATCGCGCAGCGCCTGCCGGTCGACCGTGCCCGGCAGGCGCTGTTCGGCCATTCCCTGGCCGGGCATTTCGCGTTGCACGTCCTCGTCACGCGGCCGCAGGCGTTCCGCGCGTACATCGCGGCGGACCCGGCGATCTGGTGGGACGGCGGGTCGATCCTTGCCGAGATGTCGGCAAGCCGGGCCCCTCCGGCGGGCGTCCGGGTGCTGATCGAGACCGCCGGGACCAAGGCGCCGCGGCCGGGACTCGATCCTGCCCAGATGGCCCGGCTGGAGGCGCTGCGGGCAGGCCCCACGGGCGAGGAGGTGGCGGCGGCGTTGGCCGCCCGCCCGGGCGTTGGCGTCGTCTTCCGCCGCTATGACGGGGAGACCCACGGATCGCTGATCCCCCACGCCGTGGCCGACGCCTACCGGTTTGCCGCGGCCCTGCTGGACGCACCGGTGCCGGGCCTGGACACCGGAACGGCGGCCGGCGACTGACGCGCCGGCCGCCGTTCCGCACGACCGCTCCCGGACCCGGCGCGGGGCCGGGCCCGGGGGGCGGCGTCAGCCGACCACGTCGAACCAGTTTCCGGTGACGTCGGTGGCCTGGACGCCGACCAGGGTGACCTGGTCGCCGGTGCTGAAGGTGACGACGGCGCCGCCCGGGCCGTCGCCGACGCTCCAGGTCATGCCGCCGAGCACCTGCAGGCGGTCGCCCGCGGCGGCGTCGAAGTCGGTGACGGTGTCGGCCCCGCCACCGGGGGCCATGACGAAGGTGTCGGCGCCGGCGTTGCCTTCCATGGTGTCGTTGCCGAGGTTGCCG
>NZ_BAAKJB010000051.1:0-41739 GCF_059703765.1 Azospirillum sp. NS33
GCTCGGCGGCATGACCTGGAGCGTCGGCGACGGCCCGGGCGGCGCCGTCGTCACCTTCAGCACCGGCGACCAGGTCACCCTGGTCGGCGTCCAGGCCACCGACGTCACCGGCACCTGGTTCGCGGTCTGACCGGTGCCCGGCTCCCACCGCGCCGGCTCCCTCCCCCCGGTTCACGGCGGGGGAGGGGCGGGGCTCTGGTGGTGGCACCTCCACAGGGCCGCCACCGGCCCCCCGACGCGCCCCGGTCAGCCCCTATATCAGGACGGTGGCGTGCGCCCGGGGTGGCGACGGCGGTGGAGGATGCGCATGGCAATGGGCGAGGGAGTGGCGATGCGCGACGGCGGCATGGCGTGGGCTGCCGTGCGGCCGTCGCACCGCGCCGCCCCCCCGGCGGTGCGGCGGCGCCGTCTCCACGCCGCGGCGCTCGCCCTGACAGCCGCCGTGTTCGGGGTCGACGTGGTCACCCACGCCGAAAGCGTGTCGGTCTGCTTCGCCTACGCCGCGCCGATCCTGCTCGCCACCCTGGTCGACGCGCGCACCCCCTTCCTGTACGCCGCCGCGGCGTCGGCGCTGTCGGTGGCCGGCCTCGCGGCGCAACCCGGCGTCGAAACCACCGCGGCGTTCGTGGTCAACCGCACCATCGCCGTGCTGGCCCTTTGGCTGCTGGCCCAGCTCCTGCACTCCCGCCACCGCGCCGAGGCGGCGCTGCGCCGCAGCCTGGACGTGGAGCGCGCCAAGGCGGACATGCAGCGCCGCCTGATCGCCATCCTGTCCCACGAGGTCAAGACACCGCTGACCACCATCGACGGCCAGGCCTATCGCCTGGGCAAGCTCAGCCGGACCGTGGAGCCCGACGACGTGGTGGCGCGCACCGCCAAGATCCGTGCCGCCGTCCACCGCATCAGCGCGATCGTCGAGCGCATCGAGCTGTCGTCGGCCGCCGGCAGCGGCGAGGCGACGGCGCGCGCGGAGGCGACCGACCTGGCCGCCCTGCTGGTGGAGGCCGTGCAGCCCTACGCCGAGCGGCCCGGTGCGCCCGCCTTCGTCCTCGCCCTCGACCGGCTGCCGCGAACGATGGCGGGCGACGCCAGCCTGTTGCTCCAGGTCTTCGACAACATCGTGTCCAACGCCGTCAAGTACTCGCCGGCGGGCGGCACCGTGCGGATCGCCGGCTGGTGCGACGCGGCGTCCGTGGTGGTGCGGATCACCGACGAGGGGGTGGGGATCGAGCCGGGCGAGGCCGCCTGCCTCTTCAAACCCTATTTCCGCGGCCGCAACAGCGGCGGCGTCGGCGGCGCCGGCATCGGCCTCTACCTGGTCGAGCGCTACGTCGCCCTGCACGGCGGCGCCGTCACCGTCGACAGCCCGCCCGGCGGCGGCACCGCCTTCACCGTCCGCCTTCCCCTGTCCACACCGAACCCGGACCCGCTCCATCATGCCGCACGGCCGTAAGATCCTGTGCATCGAGGACGACCCCGGCACCCGCGAGCTCCTCGAGGAGGAACTGGTGGAGGCGGGGTTCGCCGTCCATGCCGCCGGCGATGGCGCGGCCGGGCTGGCCGCCATCGACGGGGTGCGGCCGGACCTCGTGCTGTGCGACATCGACATGCCGCGCCTCGACGGCTTCGCCGTGCTGGAGAGGGTGCGCCAGGGCGCGGCGGCGGTGCGCAACGTGCCCTTCGTCTTCCTCACCGCCTACGGCGCGCGCGACAACCAGATCCGCGGCCGCCGCCTGGGCTGCGACGACTACGTGATCAAGCCCATCGACTTCGAGCTGCTGGTGGAGATCGTGCGCGGCCGGCTCGCCCGCACCGGCGTCCGCGCGGGCGAGCCGGGCGAGGGGGACGAGGTGCGCCTGACGGAGCGGGAGGCCGAGTCGCTGACCTGGTCGGCGCGCGGCAAATCCTCCGCCGACATCGCCGTGCTGCTGGGCGTGTCGGAGCGCACCGTCAACTTCCACATCGACAACGCCATCCGCAAGCTGGGCGTGGCGACCCGCATCCAGGCCGCCGTCAAGGGCGCGCTGCTCGGCCTGCTCGCCCCCTGAGCGCGCGGGCGGCCTACGCCAGCTGGTCGCGGGTCAGCCAGAACACCTCACCGAAGCTGCTGGCGGTCTGCAGCCACAGGAAGTCCAGCTCGGGGAACTCCGCTTCCAGCAGCTCGCGGCCGCTGCCGAACTCGCAGAGGATGCCGCCCTCGGGGGTCAGGTGCTTGGGCGCCTCCTTGAGGATGCGGCGCACGATGTCCAGCCCCTCGCGGCCGCCGCCGGCCAGCGCCATGGCCGGCTCGTGGCGGAACTCCGCCGGCAGGCCGTCCATCGCCTCGGCCGAGACGTAGGGCGGATTGGTGAGGATGACGTCGTAGCGCCGGCCCTTCAGCGGCTTGAAGAGATCGCCGTGGTGCAGCTCGATGCGCTCGGCGAAGCCGCTCTCGTCGGCGTTGCGCCGCGCCACCTCCAGCGCCTCGGCGGACAGGTCGACCGCGTCGATCCGCGCCTCCGGAAAGATGTGGGCGGCGAGAATGGCGAGGCATCCCGAGCCGGTGCACAGGTCGAGCACCCGCTCCACCGCGGTGGGGTCCTCGACGAGGGTGAAGTCGTCGCCGCCGAACAGGTCGGAGAACAGCAGCTCGCCGATGTAGGAGCGCGGCACGATCACCCGCTCGTCGACGTAGAACGGGAAGCCCTGGATGTAGGCCCGGTTGGTGAGGTAGGCGGCGGGCTTGCGCGTCACCACCCGGCGCTCGATGATTCCCGCCACCGCCTGGCGCTCCACGGTGGTGAGGCGGGCGTCGAGGTAGGGGTCGAGCTGGTCGATCGGCAGGCCCAGCGTCTCCAGCACCAGGAACACCGCCTCGTCGTAGGCGGTGGCCGTGCCGTGGCCGAACGCCAGCCCGGCGGTCCGGAACCGGCTGACGCCGTGGCGGATGAAGTCGCGGACGGTCCGCAACTCGGCGGCGGCGGTCGCTGCGTCGACGGCGGGGGAGGGCGCGCTCACGGGGTCGGTCACGGGCGGGCACCGGGCTCTGGTGGGGGACCCCCGGGATGTAGCAGCTTGCCGCGCGGGCGGCAATGCCGTGCCCCCTGCGAACCCTGCGGACTCCAGGGTTCTGCCGGCTTTCCGAGCCCGCCCATGGGGGGCGGTGGGTCGGAAAACCTGCCTAGTCGGCCGCCGGTGCCGCCCACGACCCGCCCAGGGTGGCGTGGCCGTCCAGCGGGTCGTAGACGCCGCCCTCGCCCTCGATCATGAAGCGCTTGACCTCCTCCTCGGTGGCGCCCGGCAGCATCAGCTCGTCGTCGACCCCGGTGGGAACCAGCCGCTCCAGCGGCAGCAGCACCCGGTCCGCCCCGGCCAGGAATCCGCCGACGTCGACGACGGCGAAGAGGGCGCCGCTGTGCGGCTCCCGCACCACCCCGTCGACCGCGCCGATGACGCTGCGCCCGGAGCCGACCACGTGCATGTCGTCCAGCGCGTCCACGGTGAGGGCACCCAGGCGGGGGTCGATGGTGGGCGGGCCGGCAACCGCCGCGGTGCCCGTCCCGGCGTCCGTCCCGGCGCCCGTCCTGGCGTCCTCGGCGGCGCCCGCGGCGGGCCCCAGCAGCAGGGCCAGCGCCATTGCCATAGCGGCGCGTCGGCGCGTCGCGTGTCGCATGCCGGATCCTCCCTCAGCGGTGTCGCACCCCGACAACAGGCCGGGCTCCGGGAGGTTGCGGGTCGGTGTTCAGCCGCCGCCGGGGTCGTCCAGCAGGGCCGCCAGCCGGCGCTGGTAGGCGGGGCTCAAGCCGAACTCCCGCGCCCCCTCCAGCAGGAACGCCGCGTAGCCGTCGCGGCACCGGGCCCCGGCGGTGCCGTCGGCGTCGATGTAGACCAGGGCGTCGGTCGCCGACCCGTCGGGGCGGCGCACCGCCAGGGTGTGGCGGGCGTAGCGGCCGGCGAGGCCGACGCCCTCGGCGCGGTCGAGGCTCGCCTCGTCGTCGCTCCCGATCAGCCACAGCACGCCCTCCACGGCGCAGCCATGGCGCGCCACCACGGTCGCCACGCCGCGCGGGTTGATCACCAGGGCGAAGCCGTCGAGCACCGCCGGACCCAGCGCCGTCGCCGCGCGGCAGCGGCCGTCCATGCGGCGGCGGCACATGTTGGAGCCATAGGCGAAATAGGGGCGCATGGGGCCGTGTCCGCAGGGTGTCGTCCGCTCGGCCCCCGCGACCCGCCGCCGGTGCCGGGCGGGCGGTTCCGGGTGGCCGTGGGCCGGGTGGACATGGGCCGGGTGGACATGGGCCGGACCGGAGGCGCGGGTCGCACCGACCGGCGGCCGCCGACGCGGAAACGGGGACCCGGAGGCCCCCGTCCCATCGCTGCGGCGACGCCGGTCCGGTGGATCAGTCCACCATCTCGTGCACCATCTCGTCCTCGTCGCTGTCGGTGCGGCGCTTGCGCGAGCCCTCGACGTACTCGAAGGCGGGCATGCCGTCCTCGACCCGGACGCGCACCGTGCCTCCCTTGGCCAGCTTGCCGAACAGCAGCTCCTCGGCCAGCGGCTTCTTGATGTGCTCCTGGATCACGCGGCCGAGCGGGCGGGCGCCGTACAGCGGGTCGTAGCCCTTCTTGCCCAGCCACTCCCGCGCCTCTTCGGTCAGCTCGATGGTCACGCCGCGATCCTCGAGCTGGGCCTCGAGCTGCATGACGAACTTGTCGACCACACGGGAGATGACCTCCAGCGTCAGCGCCGCGAACGGGATGATCGCGTCGAGGCGGTTGCGGAACTCCGGCGTGAACAGCTTCTCCACCGCCTCCATGTCCTCGCCGACGCGGGTCTGGCGCTCGAAGCCCATGACCGGCTTGGCGAGATCGGCGGCGCCCGCGTTGGACGTCATGATCAGGATGACGTTGCGGAAGTCGACCGTCTTGCCGTTGTGGTCGGTCAGCTTGCCGTGATCCATGATCTGCAACAGGATGTTGAACAGATCCGGATGGGCCTTCTCGATCTCGTCCAGCAGGAGCACGCAGTGCGGATGCTGGTCGACGGCGTCGGTCAGCAGGCCGCCCTGGTCGAAGCCGACGTAGCCCGGCGGGGCGCCGATCAGCCGCGACACGGTGTGCCGCTCCATGTACTCCGACATGTCGAAGCGGGTCAGCTCGATGCCCAGGGTGTGGGCGAGCTGGCGCGCCACCTCGGTCTTGCCGACGCCGGTCGGGCCGGTGAAGAGGTAGTTGCCGATCGGCTTCTCCGGCTCGCGCAGGCCGGCCCGGGCCAGCTTGATCGCCGACACCAGGGCGTCGATGGCCTTGTTCTGGCCGAACACCATGGTCTTCAGGTCGCGCTCGAGGTTGAGGAGGATCTCCTTGTCGTCGCGGCTGACCGACTTCGGCGGGATGCGGGCGATCTTGGCGACCACCGCCTCCACGTCCTTCACCGAGATCTTCTTCTTGCGCTTGTTCTCGGGCAGCAGCATCTGCGCGGCGCCGACCTCGTCGATGATGTCGATCGCCTTGTCCGGCAGCTTGCGGTCGCCGATGTACTTGGCCGAAAGCTCCACCGCGGTGCGGATCGCGTCGTTGCTGTAGGCGACGCGGTGATGCTTCTCGTAGTAGCCCTTGATCCCCTGGAGGATCTTGATCGCGTCCTCGATGGTCGGCTCGTTGACGTCGATCTTCTGGAAGCGGCGGACCAGGGCGCGGTCCTTCTCGAAGTAGTTGCGGTACTCCTTGTAGGTGGTCGAGCCGATGCAGCGCAGGGCACCCGAGGCGAGCGCCGGCTTCAGCAGGTTCGACGCGTCCATGGCCCCGCCCGAGGTGGCGCCGGCGCCGATCACCGTGTGGATCTCGTCGATGAAGAGGATGGCGCCGTCGTGGGCCTCCAGCTCTCCGATCACCGCCTTCAGGCGCTCCTCGAAATCACCGCGGTAACGGGTTCCGGCCAGCAGCGACCCCATGTCGAGGGCGAAGATGGTCGCGGTCTTCAGCACCTCCGGCACCTCGCCGTGGACGATGCGCCGCGCCAGCCCCTCGGCGATGGCCGTCTTGCCGACGCCCGGGTCACCGACATAGAGCGGGTTGTTCTTCGACCGGCGGCACAGGATCTGGATGGTCCGCTCGACCTCCTGCTCCCGACCGATCAGCGGATCGATCTTGCCGCTCGCCGCCTTCTTGTTCAGATTGACACAATAGGCCTCCAGGGCCTCGCTGCCTTTTTTCACGACCTTCTCCGCCGCCGCCTCGTCGTCGGCTCCCGACACCCGCTTGGATTCCGAGCGGCCGGGGGCCTTCGCGATTCCGTGAGAGATGTAGTTCACCGCGTCGAACCGGGTCATCTCCTGCTCCTGCAGGAAATAGACCGCATGGCTCTCGCGTTCAGAGAACAAGGCAACGAGCACGTTTGCTCCCGTCACCTCCTCACGACCCGACGACTGGACGTGGATCGCGGCCCGCTGCAGAACCCGCTGAAACCCAGCCGTGGGCTTGGCGTCATCGGGCCTGTTCGTGATCAGGTTCGCTAGTTCGTTGTCGAGGTAATCCGAGAGCTCCGCCCGCAGGCGATCAAGCTCGACCCCGCAAGCACGAAGTACTGCCGTCGCGTCCTGATCCTCGGTCAAGGCGAGCAGCAGGTGTTCGAGCGTCGCGTATTCATGCCGACGTTCGTTGGCATACGCGAGGGCCCGATGCAGCGTCTGTTCCAGGTTGCGCGACAGCATGTGTCTGTCTAGTCCTTTTCTAGCGTGCACTGAAGCGGGTGCTGGTGCTGGCGCGCGAAGTCCATCACCTGTGTCACCTTCGTCTCCGCGACTTCGTACGTGAACACGCCACACACCCCGACGCCCCGGCGATGGACGTGCAGCATGATCCGTGTTGCCTCTTCCCGCGTTTTGCTGAAGAAGCGCTCGAGAACGTGAACGACGAATTCCATAGGTGTGTAGTCGTCGTTCAGCATCAAGACCTTGTACATCGAGGGTTTTTTGGTCTTCGGCTTGGCCTTGACGGCAATGCCGGTGCCCGTCCCCTCGTCCCCTTGCTTGTCCGAATCGGCCATCGGCTCAACAATCGATCATCGCGATGGGTGTCCCCTGGAATGATATGAGGACTCCGGGCGCCGTGGGAAGGGGCGCCATCATCTTTCTACCCGTTCGGGAGACACCCTCGACGATTCCCTCGACACCGCTTAATCCATAAATAAAGTGGGGCGCCGCGGCGCTAAGCACAATGACCCCGGAACGCAAAAGGACCCGGCGGCCGAAGCCGCCGGGTCCATCGCGCGGGGGTTCGCCCCGGTGCCGCGCTGCGGCGGCCGGTCAGGCGGCCAGCGGCTTGGCGAAGATCTTCATGGAAGCGTCGAAGCGGGCGCTGATCGGCGCGAACGCGTCCTGGGCGATCTTGGCCGACAGCTCCTGCAGCTTCGTGCCCTCGGAGACGGCGGAGTCCACGGACTGCTTCACGAAGGCGTTCTGCAGGTCGATCAGCTCGCGCAGGCTCTTCACGGTGAAGGCGGCCTTGCTGGCGGCGACGCTCTTCTCCATGGACGACTGGGTGTAGGCGGCCATGTGCTTGCCGGCTTCCTCGGCGCCCTTGGCGACGATGGTGCCCGACAGGACCAGGGCGTCCACATTCTCCTTGGTCAGCGCCGCCAGATCCTCGTAGCCCTTCAGGAGCTGGGCCGAGGCCTTCTCCATCTGCTCGCGCTGGGTCTTGGTCAGACCCTCGAGGTTGGTCTTGGCGGTGGCGACGGCGTCTTCCATGGTCTTGACGGTGGCGGTGAACTTGTCGTTCATGTTCGGTTCCTCGCATTCCTGGGAGCGACCGCGCCGACCCCTTGTGTTCGGCAACCTGGCGCGGGCGGTGGGTCCGGTTTTCGTCCGCTGTCCCGCCGGTTTGTTGCGGTGCAGCATAAGCGCCAATATAAGGACGTTCGCGGCGAAGTCAACGGAATTTTGTGCACTGCACCATGGATCGCCGGGCCATGGACCGCCAGGAACGGGAGCGGTGCGCATCGGTGCACCCGGACGGGGCCTCCCGCGGCCGCGCCGCCGCGGGCCGGAGGCCCGGGAGCGGCGGCTCCCGGGCTCCCCCGCGGTGGCGGGCCGCCGCCGGCCGGTCAGGCGGCCAGCGGCTTGGCGAAGCGGGCCACCGCGGCGTCGACCCGGGCGCCCAGCGGGGCGAGCGCGTCGTTGGTGACCTTCGTCGACATCTCCTGGAGCTTGGTGGTTTCGGCGACCACGGCGTCGACCGAGGTCTTGACGAAGGCGTTCTGCAGCTCGACCACCTCGACGACCGATCTGGCGGTCAGGAAGGCCTTGCCGGTGGCGACCTGCGCGTCGAAGGCGGCCTGCAGGAAGGCGGCCATCTCCTTGCCCAGGGCCTCGGCGCCCTTGGCGACGATGGACCCGGACTGGATCATCGCATCGACGTTGCCCTTGTTGAACGCGGCCATCTCCTCGTAGCCCTTCAGCACCTGCGCCGACGCCTTCTCCACCTGCTCCTTGGTGGCCGCCATCGTCTGCTCGTAATGCTGCTGGGCCTGCGCCTGCTGGGCCTTGAGGATGCCGTCGAATTGCGTCTTCGCCTGGGTGGCGACGTCCTCGATGGTCCTCGTGGCGGGCTTCGGCTTCACGGTGGTGGTCATGTCTGCGCCTTCCTTCCTTGGTCGGCCGCACCGCCGCCGGGGGGCACGCCGCGGCGGCGCGGGTGGCTTTGCCGGTGGACGCCGGGCGCGGCGACGGCGGCCGACGGCGTCTTGCTGCATCGCAGCAATGGCGGAGTATCCCCGAATCGCCGGCCCTGTCAACGGAAACATTGTGCGTCGCACAATTGGTCGCAGTCTCCATCGCACGATTGGTCGCGCACCCGGTCGCCGCACCCAGCGGCGACGGGCGCTTAACGGATGCTTTACCGCCGGGAGTGCCTATGTTCGCGTGGCCGATTGCCGGCGGCGTGCGGACCACGCGCGCGCGGGCGGACGGCGCGCGCGGCCGCGGGCGGCACCCGTGGCGTCACCAACCGGGAATGTGCGTCCATGACCTACTGCGTCGGCATCAAGATCCGCGAGGGCCTGATCGCCCTGTCCGACGGGCGGATCACCAGCGGCACCCAGCTCTCCTCGGCCCGCAAGGTGACCATGATGGGGCAGGGGGCGAACCGCTTCTTCATCATGAATTCCGGCCTGCGCAGCGTTCGCGACAAGACCCTGGCCTATCTGCGCCGCGACATGCAGGGGCGCCGCGGCGAAGGCTACGGGACCATGCTCGACGCGATCGGCGCCTTCACCACCTGCCTGCGCCGGGTCGCCGAGGAGGACCGCGAGGCGCTGGAGGCATCCAAGCTGCACTTCAACCTGCACGCCCTCATCGGCGGCCAACTCGCCGAGGATCAGGAGCCGACCATGTTCCTGGTCTATCCCGAGGGCAACTGGATCGAGGTGGACGAGCGCACCCCCTACCTCTCGATCGGCGCCACCGCCTACGGCAAGCCGATCCTCGACCGCTCCTTGAAGTACGACACCGAGATGCAGACGGCGCTGAAGATCGCCTACCTGTCCTTCGACAGCACCCGCTTCTCGTCGGCCGACGTCGGCTTTCCCATCGACATGGTGTCCTACGCCACCGCCGACCGCCGGTGGCGCCAGGCCAACTTCGACTACGACGACCTGGTCGAGCAGCGCCTCTGGTGGAACCGCAACATCACCGAGCTGGCGCGCCGCATGCCCGACGGCCCCTGGGTCGACACCCTGGTGCCCGACGGCATGCGCGTCATTCAGCTCGACGACGAGGCCCCGTAGGCGGCAGCGGCGGCGGGTCGGCGCCCGGTGCCGCACCGGGCCAGGTGGCGTCGGCGAAACGGTCCGCGGGATAGGGGTAGACGTTGAAGAACCAGGTGCCGCCATGGCAGCCCTGGACCATCCAGTAGATCGACTGGTTCGGCGCCATCAGGCGCTGCGGCGCGGGATCGAAGGCGCCGCTCTGGTAGAGGCCGAGAACGAAGGTGGCGAACTGGTTCGGCGTCAGCCGGGTGCGCGCCACCTCGGCGGCGCCGGCGTCCAGCGGCGCCACCAGGTCGATGCGGGCGATGTCCGGCGCCCGCACCACCCTGGCCTCCAGCACCGCGCCGCCGTTCTCCGAGTCGCCGATCACGTCGAAGGCGCGGACGTGCTGGTTGAAATCGGCGTTCACCACCAGCCGGAAACGGTCGCCCCCTTCCGCGCCGCAGGCGGCGCGCAGATCCTCGCCGGACAGGTAGCTGAGCCACGTGGTGCGGCCGTCGGCACGGCGGTCCGCCGTGCCCGGGGAAGCACAGCCCGCCGTCGCCAGGACGGCCGCCAGCAGCAATCCGCATCCAATCCGCGCCATTCCCATGATATAGCGCCGGCCGGGGCGGCCTGAAAGGGCGGGCTCCGAACCCGCCGCGGCGCAGGTGGCCTACGCCCGTTCGGGGCGGTCTGCCCCTTGTTCGTCACAGCCCCCGAATCGCCGTGGAAGCAGGAAATTAACGAATTCCCGCTAGACACTGATTCAACTCGTATTTACCATCGACACCGCTGGCGGCATTCACAGCTTTCCCGGGGGCATCATGACCGTGACGCAGCGCCTCGCTCACGCGGCGATCGGACCATTCGTCGAATCCGCGCTGCGGTGGCCTCCGGCACGCGCCGCGCGCCGCGGCCTGGCCCTGGCGCTGGTCGTCGCGTTCGCCCTGTGGGGGGCGCCCGCCGCCGCCGCGACGTACGCGGCGATCGTGGTGGACGCGCGCACGGGCGACGTCCTGCACCAGGACGACGCCGACGTGCGCACCTACCCCGCGTCTCTCACCAAGATGATGACGCTCTATCTCGCCTTCGAGGCGTTGGACGACGGCCGGCTGGCGCTCGACCAGGCGTTGCCGGTGTCGGCCCACGCCCAGTCCATGCCGCCGACGAAGCTGGGGGTGCGGGCCGGCCAGTCGCTGCGGGCGGAGCAGGCGATCCTCGCCCTGGTCACCAAATCGGCCAACGACGCCGCGGTGGTGCTGGCGGAGGCGCTGGGCGGCAGCGAATGGCGGTTCGCCCAGCTGATGACCCGCAAGGCGCGCCAGCTCGGCATGCGCACCACGGTCTTCCGCAACGCCTCGGGCCTTCCCGACGACGGGCAGGTGACGACGGCCCGCGACATGGCGGTGCTGTCGCGCGCGCTGATCGCCGACCATCCCAAGTACTACCCCTACTTCTCGCGCCGTGACTTCGTCTATGGCGGCAAGCGGCTGAGCAACCACAACCGGCTGATGGCGCGCTACGACGGCATGGACGGCATCAAGACCGGCTACATCCGCGCCTCGGGTTTCAACCTCGCGGCCTCGGCGGTGCGCGGCGGCCGCCGCCTGGTGGCGGTGGTGCTGGGCGGGCGCAGCACGGCGTGGCGCGACAACCGCGTCGCGGCCCTGCTCGACGATGCGTTCGCCCAGGCGCCGCGTCGCGACCTGCCGGCGCTGATCGCCCGCGTCGCGCCGGACACCGTGCCGGTGCCCGACGCCAAGCCGGTGCTTCCCGGCGCGATCGCCCGGGTGTCGGCGCCGGCCGGCGTGGAGGCGCCGATCCCCGACCGGAAGCCGGTGACGCTGGTGGCCCTGTCCGAGGCCCCGCGGCCGGACGCCAAGCGGGCGGCCGGGTCGCTCGTGCCCGCCGCGGCCCGGGCCGTGGCCGCGGTGGAGCAGTGGGGTGTCCAGGTCGGCGCCTTCTCCAGCCGGGCGTCCAGCCAGAAGGCGCTGGTGCGCGCCGCCAAGAAGCTGCCGCAGCTGTTCGCCGAGGCGGAGAAGACCATCACCGAGGTGCCGACCCGCCGCGGCACCGTCTACCGCGCCCGCCTCATCGGCTTTGGCGAGAAGGACGCGCGGTCCATCTGCGCGCAGCTCCAGCGCGCCGGCCAGCGCTGCATGCCGGTGGCCCCCAGCGAAGGGTTGTGACCGGCCGCGCCGGCGCCGCGCTCAGCGGCGCGGCGCCCGGTGGCGGTGCGCCGCCACCACCGCCAGCGTCACCGGGCGGAAGTCCCAGACGTCGACGCCCACGTCGATCTGCCGGGGCAGGCCCTTGAGCAGGCCGTGGCTGTGGCCGTGCAGGTTCAAGGCGCCCTTGTGCATGCCGTTCCAGGTCCGGAACGCGTAGTGGCAGAGCACGAGGCGCCGGCCGTCCAACTCCAGCTCGGCGTAGTCCGCCACGCTGGCCCAGCCCGCCAGCATCCTCGTCTCGGGGCGGTCGTTGTTGCCGGCGATCAGGTGCTTGGACCCGTTCAACCGGCCCAGCAGCCCGGCCATCGCCTCGGCGGAGCGGCGCAGGGCGAAGTCGCCGAGATGCCAGACGTCGTCGTCAGGGGCGACGGTGGCGTTCCACCGCGCCACCATCGCCTCGTCCATCTCCGCCACGCCGGCGAAGGGCCGTCGGAAACGGCCGATCGCGCCGGCGTGGCCGAAATGGGTGTCGGCGGTGAAGAAGACCGTCATGGCCGAGGCCCGCCGGTGGCGCCGGCCGGCCCGCGCTCAGGCGGCGCCGGCCGGGGGCGTGGCGTCGTGCGCCGGGTCGAGCAGACGGTGCAGGTGCACGATGAAATAGCGCTGGTGCGCGTCGTCGACGGTCGCGCCGGTGGCGGCCCGCCAGGCCTTGTAGGCGAGGTCGTAGTTGGGGAAGATGCCGACGAAGTGCAGCTTCCCCGGGTCGACGAACTCCTGGCTGTCCGGCCGCACCAGTTCCCCCCCGAACACGAGGTGGAGCAACTGTTTGTCTGGCATCGCGCGTCCCCTGGGCTGTATTGGAAACCGACAGGTGATATCCGCCGGCGGCCCCCGCCATCAAGCCCATAGTTGCCCGGTGTCCAGGGATCGGCGGCCGCGACCCGCGCCGGCGCGCCGTCAGTGGGTGTAGGTTCCCGTCAGCGACGCCTCGGCGAGCGTGTGTCCGTGCGTGGCACGCCGCACCTCGTCGACGCTGGCGGTCGGCGGCGGGTCCAGCCGCTCGACGTCGAGCGCCATCAGGCGGAAATGGTAGCGATGGGTGCCGTGGCCTGCGGGCGGATCGGGGCCGTCGTAGCGGTCGTGACCGTAGTCGTTGACGCCGTGGACCAGCCGCCCGCCGGCCACGCCTTCGGGCAGCTCCTCCTGGGTGGCGGCGATGTCGTAGACGGCCCAATGCTTGAACACACCGCGCGGCGCGTCGGGATCATCCATGACCAGGGCGAAGCTGCGCGTCTGCGCCGGCGCCCCGCTCCACGCCAGGGGCGGCGACAGGTTGGCGCCGTCCGGCGTGTGGCGCGGCGGAATCGGCTGGCCGTCGGGGAACGCCGGGCTGAGCAGGACGAACGGCATGGCGGAGGCTCCTTCGTGGTGCCCATCGCGGGGGTGTGGCCCTGCAACCGGGCCGCCCCGCAAAGGTTCCGGACCGCCCGCCGCGGCGCGGGCGACGCGCGGTCTCGCGGCCCCCGGGCGGCCGCCCGGCGGCGCCTTGCGGGCGGCGGTCCGCTTGCGCCGCCCGGGGGCCGGCAGTAAGGTCGCTGGCTTTTCGTGCCAACCCTCACTCGGGACCCCGCCAGGGGCACATGCGCCATGCCGATCCTCGCCTCCCGCCTGTCGCGCATCAAACCCTCGCCGACCCTGGTCGTCACCCAGAAGGCCCGCGACCTGAAGGCGGCCGGCCGCGACGTCATCGGGCTGGGCGCCGGCGAGCCGGACTTCGACACGCCGGACTCGATCAAGCGGGCGGCGGTCAGGGCGATCGAGGCCGGCGACACCAAGTACACCTCGGTCGACGGCACCCCGGCCCTCAAGGCGGCGATCTGCGCCAAGTTCGCGCGCGAGAACGGGCTGGCCTACACGCCGGACCAGATCACCGTCGGCACCGGCGGCAAGCAGGTGCTCTACAACGCCCTGATGGCCACGCTCGATCCGGGCGACGAGGTCATCATCCCGGCCCCCTACTGGGTGTCCTACCCGGACATGGTGGCCCTGGCCGAGGGCACGCCGGTGACGTTGCCCTGCCCGGCCGGGCAGGGCTTCAAGCTGCGCCCCGCCGACCTGGAGGCGGCGATCACCGCGCGGACCAAGTGGCTGATCCTCAACTCCCCGTCCAACCCGTCGGGCGCCGCCTACACCCGCGCCGAGATGAAGGGCCTGACCGACGTCCTGATGCGCCATCCCCAGGTCTGGGTGATGAGCGACGACATGTACGAGCACCTGCTCTTCGACGGTCTGGAGTTCTGCACGCCGGCCCAGGTCGAGCCGGCGCTGTTCGACCGCACCTTGACCGTGAACGGCGTGTCCAAGGCCTACGCCATGACCGGCTGGCGCATCGGCTACGCCGGCGGCCCGCGGGAGCTGATCAAGGCGATCGGCGTGATCCAGAGCCAGTCGACCTCCAACCCCTCCTCCGTCAGCCAGGCGGCGGCGGTCGAGGCGCTGAACGGGCCCCAGGATTTCATCGCCGAGCGCTGCGCGGTGTTCCGCGAGCGCCGCGACCTGGTGGTGTCGATGCTGAACCAGGCCACCGGCATCCGCTGCCCCAACCCGGAGGGCGCGTTCTACGTCTACCCGTCCTGCGCCGGCACCATCGGCAAGACGACCCCGGCCGGCACCGTGATCGGGACGGACGAGGACTTCGTCACCGCGCTGCTGGAGGCCGAGGGGGTGGCGGTGGTCCAGGGCTCGGCCTTCGGCCTGGCGCCCCATTTCCGCATCTCCTACGCGACCTCCACGGCGGAACTGGAAGAGGCCTGCCGCCGCATCCAGCGGTTCTGCGCCAGCCTCACCGGGTGACGGGGGTCGAGGCCGGGACGGCTGGAGGAGCGGCCGCACCGCCCCTCGGCCCCCGGGCGACGATCGCGCGGACCCAGCCGTCGATCCGGCGGGGGCACACCCGCTCCGCATCGCCGCCGTCGCCCGGGGGACTCCACGCCCGCCATCCTCCGGAGAGGGGCGCGCGCCGGCATCCGCACGGCGGGCCCCATTCGCAGCGTCACCCCAGCTTGACGTAGCCCCGCTCGATCACCCGCTGCGCCGCCTCGAAGACGGCGATCAGCTCCTCGTAGGCCTGGCGCAGGCGCGCCAGATCGGCGATCGCCGCGGCGTCGGGGTGGCGGTGCTCGGCCGCCTTGAGGCCGGCGCGGATGTAGTCGGCGCGCAGTTCCGCCACCCGGACCGCCAGACGCAGGAACGTCTCCTGGTTGAGGTGGGGGATCTGCTGGCCGATCACCGTGCAGTTGGCCTCCAGCACCGCCGCTTCCATGGTTTCCATGAACTGCCGCACGCGGTGGCGGCTCGCCTTGTCCGCGCTGTCCGGCGTCAGAAGCTTGTCCACCCTGCCCTTGACGAATTCACCGACGATCTTGCCGCCCATGACCATCTCCCGCCCTCCGCCCGAACGCGGGGTGCCGGCTGGCCCCCGCGGCGGCAGTCTACACCGGGGCGCGGCCTATTGCGCGGCCAGCGTTTCGCGGCGCTGCTCGACGGCGCGGTCGGCCATCTTGCCGGTCAGCTCCTGCAGGCGGTCGAACACGCTGGTGAAGGTGCCCACGCCCAGCGACAGCGAGCGCAGCTCGACGATCAGGTCGTGGATCTCCGCCTGGGGAAGATAGGCCTTCACCTCGTCCCAGCCCTGCCAGCCGGGCCGTGCGTCGAAGCCGAGGATCTGGCCGCGGCGGCCGCTGACCAGCCGCTGCACCTTGGAGGTGTACTCGCTGGGCACGGCGATGGTGACCAGCAGGATCGGCTCCAGCAGCACCGGCTCGCATTTCGGCAGGGCCTCCTGCATGGCCTGGCGGGCCACCGTCTTGAACGCCATCTCGGAGCTGTCGACGGCGTGGAACTGGCCGCCCACCAGGCGCACCTTGAAGTCGACCACGGGAAAGCCCAGCGGGCCTTGGGCCGCGTGGTCGCGCACGCCGGCCTCCACGGCCGGGATGTACTGGCGCGGCACGACGCCGCCGACGACGGCGTCCTCGAACTGGACGCCGCTGCCGCGCGGCAGCGGCCCGACCTCCACCTGGATGTCGGCGAACTGGCCGTGGCCGCCGGTCTGGCGCTTGAACCGGGCGTGGTGCTCGGTGCTCCTGCGGATCGATTCCATGAAGGGAACCTGCGGCGGGTGCCCCTTGACGGCGACGTTGTACTTGGTGCGCAGGCGGTCCATGGCGATCTGCAGGTGGATGTCGCCCTGGCCCGCCAGCACCAGCTCGCCGCGCTCCGCCGCCTGCTCGAACCGCAGCGACGGATCCTCCTCCACCAGCTTCTGCAGCGCGCCGGTCAGCTTGACCTCGTCGTTGCGGTTCTCGGCGTGGATGGCCAGGGCGAACACCGGGGCGGGAACCTCCGGCCACGGCGCGGCCCGGCCCAGGTTGCCCTTGTCGGTGAGGATGTCGCCGGTCGACGCCTTGTCGAGCCGGCCCAGCGCGACCACCTCGCCGGGACCGGCCTGGGCCAGCTTCTCCTGGCCGTGCCCCATCATCCGGTAGACGCCGGAGACCCGCTCGCCGCCCAGCGTCATGCCGTCGGCGACCGCGCCGCGCCACACCCGCACGAACGACAGCTTGCCGGCGTGGGCGGCGTTGAAGCTCTTGAAGACCTGGACGGTGGTGCCGTTCTCCGGGATCGCCTGGCGTGCGGCGCTGGCCGCCACGTCCGGCCCCTCGTGGCGCAGCGCCTTCAGCAGGCGGCGGATGCCGCCGTCGTTCTCGGCGGAGCCGAGGAAGACCGGGACGATGAGATCCGAGGCGAGGTCCCTGGCGAGGTCGTCGTAGACCCGCGTGGTGTCCGGCGTGACCTCCTCCAACAGTTGCTCCAGCAGGGCGTCGTCGAAGTCGGCCAGCGCCTCCAGCATCTCCTGGCGGGCCTCCTCCTCGCGGTCCTTCAGGGAGTCCGGGACGCTCACGAGGTCGGAGGCCTGGTGCGGGTTGAAGTGGTAGGCGCGCCCGCTCACCAGATCGACGTAGCCCGTGATCCGCTCGTCCTGGCGGATCGGCACCTCGCGCAGCACCAGGGGGCGCGAGGACACCGCCTGGTAGGCCTGGACCACGTCGCGCACGCGGAGGTCGACCAGGGTGTCGATCTTGTTGATGAACAGCAGGTGCGGGATCTTGTGGTCGTCGAGGAACTTGAGGAGGGGGGCGAGGATGACGGCCTTCTCCGGCTGCGGCTCGGCCACCACCACCGCGACGTCGCAGGCCATCAGGGCGCACTGCGTCTCGTGGGCCAGCTCGACCGAGCCGGGGCAGTCGAGGAAGGACCAGCGTTCGCCCAGATAGTCGGCGGAGGCCAGGCTGACCTCGACGCTCATCTGCCGCGCCTTGGCCTCGGCCGAGGAATCGCCGACGGTGTTGCCGTCCTTCACGCTGCCCTTGCGCGTCACGGCCCCCGTGGCGGACAGCAGGCTTTCCATCAGCGTCGTCTTGCCGCTGAGGTAGGGGCCGACCAATGCAGCGCAGCGTGCGGTCGGGACCTGGGTGTGGGGCATGCGGACCTCCCGGATCGTCTGGGCACGAACCGCGGCAGGGGAGCCGGGGCCGGCCACGGCCGGCGGTCGTCGAGGTCGACCGCCATCGGCGCGGCTCGTGCGGATGGGTGTGCCGGTCATTTTTTCAGCATTCAGCTTCCCCCCGTCCGGCCGGCCTGTCGATGGAAAAAAAGGCCGCATGTTGCCGCGGAACGCGGCCCTCAGCCCGCCTTCACCGGCGGCGGCGCCCCGTCGGCATAGGGGGCGAGAGCGGCGGCGACGGCGCGGTGCACCGGCGTCGGAACGCCGTGCTCCTCGCCCAGGCGCACCACCGCGCCCGACAGCCAGGGTAGTTCCAGCCGGCCGCCGCGCTCCAGGTCGTTCAGCATGGACGAGCGCATCGCCGGCACCAGCGCGTCGACGAGCCCGCGCACCCGCTCCACCACGTCGCTTCCCAGGGGCACGCCGGCGGCGGCGGCCACCGCCACCACCTCCGCCACGGCGTCGAACAGCAGCGCGCGGGTGTCCGGCACGGCGCGGATGACGCCGACCGGCTGGCGGGTCAGGGCGGTGATGCCGCTGAGCGGGGCGAGGAAGGCGAACTTCTCCCAGATCGTCGGCAGGATGCGGTCGCTCAGCACGGCCTCGAACCCGGCCCGCCCGGCGAGGGCGTGGAAGGCCTCGAGGCGCGGCGAGCGCCGGCCGTCCAGCTCGCCGACGGTGATGCGCGCCAGGGTGCCTGTGTGGCGGATCGTCCCCGGGGCCGCGATGGTCGCCGCGACATGGGCGACCCCGCCCACGGCGTGTTCGTGGCCGAGGCGGCGGGCCAGCGCCTCGGGGCCGGTGACGCCGTTCTGCAGCGAGATCACCGCGGTGCCCGGCTTCAGCAGCGGCCGGCACAGCGCCGCCGCCTCCTCGGTGTCCCACAGCTTGACGCAGAACAGCACCACGTCGACCGGGCCGACGCGGGCCGGGTCGTCGGTGGCGGCCGGCCGGTCGAGCCGGAGGTCGCCGGCATCGCTGACGATCCGCAATCCCTGATTGAGGATCGCCGCGAGCTGGCGCCCGCGCGCCAGGAACGTGACGTCGGCACCGGCCGCCGCCAGCCGGGCTCCGAAATAGCCGCCGACCCCGCCGCTGCCCATGACCGCGATCTGCATGGCATTCCCCCCCGGATGTCGTTGCGTGGGCTCGCCCCCGCTGCGCGGGGCCGCGGGCCGCTGCGATTGTGGACCCCCGCCGCCGCGGGCGGCAAGGGCCCAGGCGGCGGGGCGGCGGCGGGGCGCGGCGTGCGAGGCGCGGTCGCGCATGGCCATCGGCGGCGCCCTCGGCTAGGGTGGGGGGGAAACCGCCACGACCCGAGGGCGATGCACCATGGCCGACGCCGCGACCGACCTGCCGGGAGGCTTCCACCGCCTGCGCACCTGCCGCCATGGTCCGATGCTGTTCAACGTGAACGACCGCTACATCGGCCGGTCGCTGGATCTCTATGGCGAGTTCTCGGAGCAGGAGGCCCGCCTGCTCCGGCAGATCGTGCAGCCCGGCGACCTGGTGGTGGAGGCGGGCGCCAACATCGGTGCGCTGACCGTCGTGCTCGCCCGCGCGGTCAGCCCGGGCGGCGTGGTGCTCGCCTACGAGCCGCAGCGGGTCGTCTTCCAGATGCTGTGCGCCAACCTGATGCTGAACGGCCTGACCAATGTGGTGGCGCGCCATGCCGGGCTCGGCGAGGCGCCGGGCACGGCGTACCTGCCCGATTTCGATCCCGCGGTTCCCAACAATTTCGGCGACGCGCGCCTGGTGGCCGAGGCGTCGGCCGGCGCGCCGGTGCCGGTCGAGACGATCGACGGCCAGGGGCTCGGCCGCTGCCGGCTGATCAAGGCCGACGTGCAGGGCATGGAGGACGCCGTCCTCCGGGGGGCGGCGCGCACCATCGCGACGCACCGCCCCGTCCTCTACATCGAGAACGACGACCGGGCCCGGTCGCCGGCGCTGCTGTCGCTGATCCGCTCCATGGGCTATCGCATGTGGTGGCATCTGCCGCCGCTGTTCGATCCCGGCAACCTCTTCGGAAACACCGAGAACGTGTTCATCGAGCAGGGCGCCCCCGTGCTGTCCTGCAACGTCCTGTGCGTGCCGCGGGAGGTCACCGCGAACGTCGAGCTTCCGGAGATCCACGACGACCGGGAGTGGCCGGATCTCGATCCCTGAGCGGCGGGCGGGTGCGGCGGCCCTGCGCCACCGATGCGCTTGACGGCCGGCCCGTCGCCCGGGACAATGAGCACGAACAACCCATCAGGCATCGGCGGCAGGGTGACGGGCGCTTGGCCGGGGCGGCCGGCGCCGTCCTGCCGGTGCTTGGCGTGGAGGCCCGAATCGCCAGCGTCGAACGACCCGCCGGACACCTGACACCCTTCGCTGCGCCACGCGCCATCGGCGGTCCGCGCGCCCTCGGAGGGAGGTTGGTGGCGGCGCTGACCGCCCTGGCGCTGCTGCTGGTCGCCGGGACGGCCATCGCCCTCCATCAGTCCTGGAGCACCGTCGAGGCGGTGGCGCACGGCACCGGTGGCACCGGCGCGGCCGCGCGGGCCCTGGTGCTCGGGCTGGGCGTGCAGGCCCTGCTCACGCTGTCGGCGTTTGCCGCGGTGGCGGGCGCGGCGGTCTATGTCCGGCGCCGGGTCTTCGGACCGCTGGCGCGGATCACCGCCGCCCTGAACCAGCTCGCCCGGGGAGACGCCGCGGTCGCCGTGCCGGACACCGGACGCGCCGACGAGATCGGCGCCATCGCCCGGGCCGTCGCCGTGTTGAGCCGTGACGTCCAGGGCCTGCGCGCCGGCGAGACGGAGCGGGCGCGTCTGGCGGACCGGGTGCAGACACTGCTGGCGGCGATGGAGCACAGCCCGGTCCCCATCATCATCACCGATCCCGACGGCGTCATCGACTACGTGAACCCGAAGTTCACCGAGGCCAGCGGGTGGACGGCGGCGGAGGCGCTGGGCCGCACACCGTCGTTGCTGAAGAGTGGCCACACGCCGGTGGAGGTCTACCGCGAGATGTGGCGGACCATCCAGGCGGGGCGGGAGTGGTGCGGGGAGTTCTACAACCGGCGCAAGAGCGGCGAGTGCTATTGGGAGAAGACCTCGATCGCCCCGGTGCTGGGTGCGGACGGCGCCATCCGCCACTTCGTCGCCGTCAAGGAGGACATCACCGAGCGCAAGGACGCCGAGCGCCGGGCCTGGCAGCGTGCCCATTTCGACCCCCTGACCGAATTGCCCAACCGGGTGCTGTTCGAGGACCGTCTGGGCCAGGCGATCGCCCGGTCGCGGCGCAGCGGTTCGCTCCTGGCGCTGCTGTTCCTCGACCTCGACCTGTTCAAGCAGGTGAACGACACGTTCGGCCACGCGGCCGGGGACGAGCTCCTGCAGGAGGCGGCATACCGCCTCAAGGCCTGCGTGCGCGAGGGCGACACAGTGTCGCGGCTGGGCGGCGACGAGTTCGTGATAGCCCTGCCGGACCTGGGCCGCGCCGAGGAGGCGGCCGCGGTGGCCGAGCGGATCGTCCATGCGGTCGCCGAGCCGTTCGACCTCGACGCCGGCGCCGCGCGGATCGGCGTGTCCATCGGCATCGCCCTGTTTCCCCGCGACGGATGGTCGCCGGCGCAGCTCCTCAAGAACGCGGACGCCGCCATGTACGGGGCGAAGGCGGACGGCCGCAGCGCGTGGCGGTTTCACGCCGGCGACGCCGTCCTGCGCCCCCCTCCCACGGGAAATCCGCGGGAGGGGGGTGCGACACTTTAGAAGAGTTCTAAATTACGACTCTGCGCTACTCTGCGAGCGGATCCGACCCATATGCCACGGCGGACCCGGCCGTGGACGGGACAACCTTTCTATTGGAGGACCTCAATCATGCAGATCGACATCGGAATCGCCGAGGGCGACCGCAAAGCCATCGCCGAGGGTCTGAGCGGCGTTCTGGCCGACACCTTCGCCCTCTACATGAAGACGCACAGCTTCCACTGGAACGTGACCGGCCCGATGTTCAACACGCTGCACGACATGTTCATGCAGCAGTACACCGAGCTGTGGACCGCGCTGGACGAGATCGCCGAGCGCATCCGCGCCCTGGGCTTCCCGGCGCCGGGCAGCTTCTCCCAGTACATCGGGATGACGACGATCCGCGAGGAGCCCGGCGTGCCCCAGGCGCAAGACATGATCCGTCAGCTGGTCGAGGGGCACGAGGCGGTGGCGCGCACCGCGCGCAAGGTCTTCCCGACCGCCGAGACGGCCAACGACCAGCCGACCGCGGACCTGCTGACCCAGCGCCTGCAGATCCACGAGAAGACCGCGTGGATGCTGCGCAGCCTGCTGGCCTGATGGGCTGACGGTCCGGCGGCCGCCCCTCTCCCGGTGCGGGAGCGGGGCGCCGGCCCGGACCGGCTACCAGGAGGCGGCCGGGCTCTCCACCGCGTGGGCGCCGGCCGCGGGTTCGCTGGTGGCCAGCCAGCGCTCGGCCTCAAGGGCGGCCATGCACCCCATGCCGGCGGCGGTGACGGCCTGGCGGTAGACCTTGTCCTTGACGTCGCCGGCGGCGAAGACGCCGGGGATGTCGGTGGCGGTGCTGTCGGGGGCGGTCACGATGTAGCCGCTCTCGTCCATGGCCACCTTGCCCTTGAAGACGTCGGTCGCCGGCGTGTGGCCGATGGCGACGAACACCCCCTCGCCGGGCACCACCGACGTGGCCCCGGTCTTCACGTCGCGGATGCGCACCCCGGTGACCCGCTTGGGGTTGTCGAAGCTGGCACCGCCCTCGCCGACGATCTCCTCGACCACCGCGTTCCAGACGACGGCGATCTTGTCGTGGGCGAACAGGCGGTCCTGCATGATCTTCTCGGCGCGGAAGCTGTCGCGGCGGTGGACCACCGTCACCTTCGAGGCGTGGTGGGTGAGGTAGAGCGCCTCCTCCACCGCCGAGTTGCCGCCGCCGACCACCACGACCTCCTTGCCGCGGAAGAAGAAGCCGTCGCAGGTGGCGCAGGCCGAGACGCCGGCGCCGCGGTAGATCTGTTCGCCCTCGAGACCCAGCCAGCGGGCCTGGGCGCCGGTGGCGATGATCACCGAATCGGCGGTGTAGACGTCACCGGAATCCGCGGTCGCGGTGAACGGCCGCTTGGTGAAGTCGACGTCGACGATGAGGTCGAACACCGTCTTGGTGCCGACGTTCTCCGCCTGCTTCTGCATCTGGTCCATCAGCCACGGCCCCTGGATGGGATCGGCGAAGCCGGGGTAGTTCTCGACGTCGGTGGTGATGGTCAGCTGCCCGCCGGGCTGCAGGCCCTGCACCAGGGTCGGCTGCAGGTTGGCGCGCGCGGCGTAGATGGCCGCGGTGTAGCCGGCCGGCCCGGCGCCGATGATGAGAACCTTGGAGTGCTGCGTGGCCATGGAGGCGATCCGTCGCTTTGAGTCCTAGAAGCCGAACATATGGTCGAGGCTGAAGGCCCCGTCACCCGTCAGGCAGCCGTGATAGCCGAAAAGACGGCATGTCGTGTCGCGGATCAGGACATAGGCGTGCTCGCCCGCGGCGGCGCGCTCGGCCTCGGTGAAGGTCGTGGAGTGCTGGAACAGCCGGGACCCGCCGCAGGGGATGGCGATGCGCCGGCGCGCGATCTCCACGCCGTCGCGGCGGGTCAGCACCAGCTGGGTGTCGCTGGCGGCGTGCCACGGCGTCGAGGCGGCATAGACGAGGTGGCAGAAGGTGTCCAGCGGCGCCGGGCCGAGCCGCAGGAAGAGCCGGGTCGACAGCCCCGGCGGCCGGCCATGGTAGCTCTGCGGCTCGTCGCGGTAGGTCAGCACGGTGTTGAAGATGTGGCTGCCGAAGCTGGTCTCGGCGACGTGGCCGCTGGCCCGCCATTCGTAGCGGAAGAGGGCGTGCAGCCAGCCGTCGGCGCAGCTCCCCGCGGCGAAGTCGTACAGCAGCTCCACATGGCCCCAGCCGCCGGGCAGGGTGGTCCCGCCCAGCAGGTCGGTCACGTCCAGCGCGACGCTGTCGCTGCGGGCCAGGTTGCCGAAGCGGTGGCGCGCCACCTCTCGGCCCGAGGCGTCGTAGGCGACGGCCTGGACCGGAAGCGACTCCTGGGCGGTGCTCATGGGGGTCGGCAGCAGGATGGTGCGCCAGCGTTCCGGCGGCAGCAACGGCGCCGGCAGGATATGGCCCTTGCCCAGCAGCGGCTCCAGCGTCGCCAGGGTGGGATCGGGCTTGAGATCGGTGCGCTCGACGTTGGCGTGGGCGATGCGGCGGCGGCCGCCGGGCCGCCCGGCATCGGCCACCACCTCGTAGCGGGGGCGCACGAAATGCTTGCCGGCGCGCACCTCGAACTGCAGCGGCCAGCGCACGTCGGGGAACAGGGTGCGGGTGTCGATGGCGACGGTCGCGAAGGGCGGCACCGCGGTGTCGAACCAGGCCACCGCCTCCGTTCCCATGACGGCGAGGCCGACCGCGCCGGGCGGGATCGCACAGGGGTGGCTGTTCTGCACCCACAGCAGCACCCGCTCGTCGCTGCGCGGCGCCGGCAGGCCGGCGTAGCGCTCGGCCGGCCAGGCGTTGGCGTCGTGGGTGCAGGACAGCACGTCCGGACCGTCGCCGTAGGTGTCGAGCGCGTATTTGACCACGTCGTGGCCCGCCGCGCCGATGACGTGCAGGAAGAGCGAGCCGCAGAACTCGGACAGCCCGAAGCGCCACCGCACCTCGCGGCTGTCGATCACCACCGTCCCGCCGGCGGGCGGCATCGCCTCGGTCCATTCCGCCAGCACCGCGCCGTCCGCGTCGTACAGGCGGGCCCACAGGCGTGGCGCCTTGGCGCCGTAGCCGGTCCAGTAGTTGGCCGAGACGATGCGGGTGTGGTGCCCGGCCTCGTCGCGCAGCCAGGCGAAGTTGGTGGCCCAGTTGAACTTGGAGAGGTACTGGCCGGTGTCGGACAGCATGTCCTCCGGCACCCGCATGGCGTCCAGGGAGATCACCGCGGCGCCCTTGGGCACGAGGTGGGCGATGGCGTTCTCCAGCCGCTGGCTGTCGAACGCGACCACGAACACCACGCGCGCCCGGCTGGCCGGCAGCTCCGTCACCGGCCGGGCGGCATGGCCCAGCACGGCCTTGCCGACCGCCTCGACATCCTGCGCGTAGACCCCCTCCACGGCGACGCCGGCCAGGTCGTAGAACTCCGAGAACCCCTCGGCCATGCCGTGGGGATCGAACACCGCCACCGGGCCGCCGCCGGCGAGGCGAGCCACCAGGGCGGCCGCCTTGGGCGCCGCCAGGGGGTGTCCGATCGCCTTGAAAAAGCTGAAGCCGCCGGTGACGTTGGAAAAGGTCTCGATCCGCAAAGGCATGGCTCTGGACAGGTCGCGTTGGGCCGGGTCGACGGTTATAGCCCGTCGGCGGCGGCCGCGACAGAGGTAAACCGTGCGGGGGTCGGGGAAAGGCCGGGGCCGCCGGGTCAGGCCACCGCCTGACCGGGGAAACACAGCTCGTGGCGGGCCCGCCATTCCGGCCCGACGTAGTTGACGATGATCGATTTGCGCACGCCGTCGATGGGGCGCCTGGCGAAGCCGTGCCAGGTGTCGGCGCCGGGGATGAAGATCAGGCCGTCGTTGAAGGCGTAGGGGGCGCGGTGCACCAGGGTGCCGGCGGCGTCGGTCACGTCGGTGCCCCAGCCCTCCGACCCGGGATCGCGCGAAAGGTAGACCAGCATCGTGTACTTCTTCACGCCGATGTCGGTGTGCGGCTCCAGCCAGAATCCGTCGGTGTCCTGGCAGTACTCGATGCGCAGGAAGGTCCCGGCGAGATCGACGCCGCACGCCGCCTCGATCCCGGCGGTGACGGCGCGGTCCTGGAAGGCGCGGGCCACCGCGTCGCACACCGGGTGGGTCGCGCGGTTGTCGGCGCCGAAATAGGTGCGCGAGGCGTTGTGGGTCTCGCGCTTGCCGCGGGTGTCGCCGACCGGCGGCGGCGCCCATGGCAGGGCGGCGATGGCGTCCGCCGCGTCCTCCGGCAGGGCGTCCTTCAGCAGCCAGTGGCGGTAGGGGTGCGTCATCGTGGTGCTGCGCTCCAGGCACGCGAGGACGCTCTGGCGGACGGTGTCGGGCGAGATCATGGACGGTTCCGGTCGGATGAGGGCGCGTCGGGATTGCACACCGGCCCCTTATGGCACGTCGGCCGTGCCAGGAGAATGGGCCGGACCAGCGCCGTGATGTCGCAGGGGGCGCCGCCGGGGCCGCCACCCCGGCGGCCCGCGGCCGGCCTTGCCGAACCGGCCCCCGGGCAACCCGCGTCAGTCGAACAGGCGATAGAGGGCGGCGTGGTCCAGCCCGCCGTCGCCGCGTTCCACCAGCCGCTCGTAGAGGGTGCGGCTGAGCGACACGGCCGGCAGGTCGATGCCCGATTCCGCGGCCAGGGCGAGGGCCTGGTTGAGATCCTTGAGCTGCACGGCGGAGCGGCCGCCCGGCGTGAAATCGCCGGTCACCATGCGCTGGCCATGCAGCTCGAGGATGCGGGATTCGGCGAAACCGCCGCGGATCGCCTCGCGCACCCGCGCCGGGTCGACCCCGGCGGAGCGGGCCAGCGCCAGCGCCTCGGCCACCGCGCCGATGGTCAGGGCGACGATGACCTGGTTGGCCGCCTTGGCCACCTGCCCCGCGCCGACCGCGCCGACATGGGTGATCCGCCGGCCCATCGCCTGGAACAGCGGCCAGGCGCGGGCGACCGCGTCCTCGTCGCCGCCGGCCATGATGGTCAGGGTCGCCGCCTCGGCCGCCACGGTGCCGCCGGACACCGGGGCGTCGACCCAGGCCGCGTCCCGCGCGGCGACGATCGTGGCCAGGCGGCGGGTCGCGGTGACGGCGCTGGTCCCCATGTCGATCACCAGCGCGCCGGGGCGCAGGCCCTCCAGCAGCCCGTCGGCGCCTTCGCAGACCGCCTCCACCGCGGGGGTGTCGGTCAGCGTCAGCACCACCGTGTCGGCGGCGGCGGCCACCGCGGCCGGGCTGTCGGCCGGGACCATCCCCTCGGCGGCCAGCGCGTCCACCGGGCCGCGGCTGCGGTTGTGGATGACCAGGGCCGCGCCGCGCCGGGCCAGCGCCCGGGCCATCGGCCGCCCCATCAGCCCGAGCCCGATGAAGCCGATGGTGCGCCCGGAAAGATCGGGCCGTTCGGCGGCGGGGCCGGCGGCGGCGGCGGGGCCGGGATGGCTGGCGTCGCCCATGGTCACAGCCGCGCGTGGCGCGCGCGGGCGCCGCGTTCGATGGCGGCCGCGCACAGGCGGTCGACGCCCAGCTTGTGGCGCAGCAGCTCCAGCAGGCGCAGCTCCTCCTGGCTGGCCTTGACGTCGGCGGCGGCGATGTCGCAGGCGACGGCGTAGGCGGTCTCGTAGAGCTTGGCCGGCAGCGCGTCCTTGATGGTGTCCAGCGTGCGGTTGAGGCCCGACTCGCCGGCCAGCATGTGGGTGCACGCGCGGGTCACCTCGGTCAGCCGCTCCACGTCGAAATCGTCGAAGACCGGCAGGTGCTTCACGTTCTCGCCGATGGTTTCCAGCTCGGCATCGGTCATGTCGCCGTCGGAGGCGGACACGATAACCATGACGTAGATGAGGGCACTGTGATGGTCGAGCATCGAACCTCCGGTGGGCGGCGAAAGCCCGCGTATGTTGCGCGGCGACGGGGCCGCGTCAAGGGCCGCCTGCGGCGCGGGGCCAGCCCGCCGCCGCCGGCAGGGGAGGAATGCCGGGACGGGATGGCTGGTCCCCTCGACGGGGCAGGGGGGCTGCCCTAAGGTCGGCCCCCATGTCCGCCGTCCTCAACGTCGCCCTTCCCGTCTTCGCCATCATCCTCGCCGGTTTCCTTTCCGGAAAGGCGCGGCTGCTGGGCGATTCGTCGTCGGAGGCGCTGAACAAGTTCGTTTACTGGATGGCGCTTCCGGCGGTGCTGTTCGTCGGCACGGCGCGCCGCCCGCTGGCCGAGCTGCTGAACGGACCGTTCATCGGCGCCTTTCTCGGCGCCATGCTGGCGACCTATGCCCTGGGCGCCGCGCTCGGCTGGCTGCTGCACCGGGAAAAGCCGGCGATCGTGTGCATGCAGGGGCTGACCGCCTGCTTCTCCAACACCGGCTACATGGGCATCCCGCTGTTCCTGGCCGCCTTCGGTGCCGACCGGCTGGCACCGGCGATCCTCGGCACCGTGATCATGAGCGCGATCATGGTGGGCATCGCCGTGGTCTGGCTGGAGCTGGTGCAGAGCCACGGCAGGGGGGTCGTCGGGTCGCTGATCGATGTGGGACGGGCGGTGTCGCGCAACCCCCTGATTGTCGCGACGGTGCTGGGGGTGGCCTGGTCGGTCCTGCTGCCGGGCATCGACCTGCCGCAGCCGGTTGTGACCTTCTGCGAGCTCATGGGCGCCTCGGCCGGGCCGTGCGCCCTGGTTGCCATCGGACTGTTCCTGGCCGGCCGGCCGCTGGCCGCCAATCTGCTGGAGATGGGCTGGATCGTCGCCCTGAAGCTGCTGGTGCAGCCGGCGCTGACCTGGCTGCTGATCCGCTGGCTGTTCCCCATGGACCCGTTCTGGGAGGCCTCGGCGATCCTTCTCGCCGCCCTGCCCACGGGGGCCCTGACCTTCGTCGTCGCCACCCAGTACCGGGTCTACGTGGAGCGGACGTCGGCCGCCATCCTCGTCTCCACCATCCTCAGCGTGCTGACGCTGAGCGCCCTGCTTGCGCGGTACGTTCCTGGACCGTGACGGTGCGGGCCGGGAGCCGCTCCGGCCGCTCCGCCTCGAACAGGCGCACCAGGTCGATGGCGGTGCGGTCGGCGACGGTCCGTGCCGGATCGCTGCTGTTCAGGGCCACCACGGCCCAGCGGTGGGCGCGGGAAAACGCCATGTAGGTGTTGAAGCCGCCGGTGGCGCCGCTGTGCCAGAACACCGGCGAGCCGTCGTCGGCCCAGGCCACGAACCAGCCCAGCGCCATCGCCCCCTGGCCCAGGCTGCCGGAGTCGGCCAGGGCCGCACCCCGCACCCGCACCGCCTGGGCCAGGGCCAGGGTCTGCGCCGTGGCGGCGGCGCAGCCGCCGGGGCAGTCCCCCAGATTGGCGCGCAGCCAGACCAGCAGGTCGTCCACCGTGGAATAGAGGCCGAAGGCCGGCTGCATGGCCGGCGCCTCCCAGTCCGGCACCGCCTGGCCGCCGGCGTGGCCGACCGCCTTGCGGGCGCGCTGCCCGGGGGCCAGCGTCAGGGTGGTGTCGGGCAGCCCCAGCGGCCCGGTCACCGCCCGGTGCAGCAGGTCCTCGTAGCTCGCCGTGGCCGCCTGCTCCAGCGCCTCCCCCAGCACCGCCATGCCGACGTTGGAGTAGCTGAACCGGGTGCCGGGTGCCGCGGCCAGCTGGTAGCCCGCCAGCCAGCGGTCGACCTCGTCCGAGGTCAGGGGCTTGTAGGGGTTGCGCGGGTCGGCCAGGCGCGACCACGAGAAGGTCGGGGTTTCCGGGACGTTGGGCAGGCCGGCGGTGTGGGTGGCGAGGTCCACCAGGCGGATCGGCCGCCCCCGGTAGTCCGGCACCCGGGCCGCGGTGCGGAGGTGGCGGCGCAGCGGGTCGGCGGGGCGCACCTGGCCGCCGCGGATCAGGGCGGCGAGGATGGTGCCGGTGAAGGGCTTGGTCAGCGAGGCGATCTGGAACACGGTGCGGCCGTCGGGCGGGGCGTCCTCCGACCAGCCGGTGCTGCCCAGCCCGACCGTCAGCGACCGCCCGTCCTTGACCACGCCGACCACCAGCCCGCCGTGGCCGGCCTCCGCCAGGCGCCGCTCGGCGACCGCGGTGACCCGGTCGCGCAACGGGTCGCCCACGGCGGCGTGCAGCGGGGGGCGCCGGGCGCCGTCCGCGCCCGCCAGCGGTGGCGCCAGGCCGACGCCGGCGGCGATCGCCAGCGCGAGTCCGATCCTCTTGCGGCGCATGAGCGTCCGTTCCCTGCCGTCCGCGGGCCGGTCCGGCGCCTGGCCGGGCGATCCCGTGGAGGAAGACATGGGAGAGCCGCGCCGCCGCTGCGGCGGTGCGGCCGGCGATCATGCCGAAGGGTGCGGGACCGGCTTTGGGGGCACGTCCCGGGGCCACGGGAGTACGCCCGCCGTCCCGTTCGGCGGGCGGCGGGCGCGACGGATCACGCCGCGCTCACCGCCGGCGGTCCTTGACGATGGCGAGCGGCACGCCGTCGGCGGTGACCGCCAGCATCGGCCGGCCGTCCAGCAGGTCGGGGCAGATGCGGTCCTGGGTGAAGCCGATGAAGAAGTCGGCGTCGCGCCAGCCGGGCCGGCCGTTGACCAGGGTCAGGTAGGGTGGCAGCGCGTGACGCGCCATCAGGGCGTTGCCGCAGACCACCACGGTGCGGGGGGCCGGCGGCGCGCCGCCGGACTCCAGCACGAGCAGCGCGTCCAGCCGCTCCACCGCCTCCAGCACGCCGTTGCCCCAATAGTCCAGCTCGAACCGGCCGGCCGCCCCGGCGGCGCCGCCGACCAGGGCGTTGTAGGCGACGTATTCGTTGGGGTGCAGGGCGGCGAGCCGCCAGGCGCCGTGCACCCCGGTCACCGCCAGCAGCGCCGCCAGCGCGCGGGCCGCCGCCGCGCCGCGCCGGTCGGCGGCCCGCCACAGAGCGGCGAGCCCCAGCCCGGCCAGCACCGCCAGCGGCGGCACCACGAACAGGAAGTGCCGGACGCCGTTGTAGATGGTGGGGCGCAGCACCATGAACAGCGCCACCGGCAGCAGCGCCGCCAGCACCACCGGCGCCATGCGGACGGCCGCAGCCCCGGGCGGGGCCAGCGGGTCGGGCCGGCGCAGCGCGGCCGCCGCGACGACCACGGCGGCGGCGAGCCCGGCCAGCAGCGCCTCCGGCACCTTCACGGCGAGGTAGACGGGAAGGTAGAGGGCCGGCGGGTCGGCCGCCGGCACCCAGCGGCCGTCGAACAGGGTGTCCAGGGTGATGGGGAACTTCGACATCACCTGCAGCGCCGTCAGGATGTTGCCGGGCGCCTGCACCACCCAGGGCCAGAACACCGCCACCAGGGCCAGCGCCACGGGGAGCCCCGGCAGCAGCGCCACCACCGTGTCGCGGGCCTGCCAGGCGGCGCTGCCCGGGCCGCGCTGGCGCCACGCCAGCGCCCATTGCAGCAGCAGGGCCAGCCCGAGATAGCCGAGCGCCAGCACCCCGCCGACCCGCACCGACAGGGTGAGGCCCAGGACCAGGCCGAACAGCAGCGCCGTGGACCGCCGCGGTCGCGGCGCCTCGTCCAGGATGCGGGTGGCGAGATGGAGCGACCACACCATGCCGGCGGCGAACGGCACGTCCTTGGTGTTGTTGAACATCGCGCCGTAATAGGCGCCGCACAGCGCCAGCAGGGCGAGGGCGAGGAAGCCGGCGGCCGGCCCCCCCAGGCGCCGGCCCAGGCGCCACGTGCCGGCGAGGCCGAGGATGCCGACCGCCGCGCACAGCAGGTGGCGGGTGTCGTATTCGGCGAAGGGGCTGACCGGCAGCAGCGCCGCCACCGTCAGGTCGAACAGACCGCCGTAGTAGAACAGGTCCTTGAAGACGAAGGCGGAGCGGTCGGCGAAGCCGCTGAGATACCAGGCCAGCAGCTTCTTGCCGTAGAGGTGCTGCACCTCCTCGTCGATGGAGATGGCGTAGTCACGGACGGTCAGCGCGGCGAGGACCACCAGCACCAGCAGCAGCAGCCGCGACAGGTCGTCCCAGCCGAGGCCGCCGCGGGCCGGGCCGGGGCTGGTCACGCGGCCGACTCCCGGGCGGTCGCCGCCGCCGGATCGGCGACGGGGCGGGCGGCGGTGTCGGCGGCCGCGAAGCCGCGGGTCTCGCGCACCACGAACAGCGGCCGGCCCTTCACCTCGGCGAAGACGCGGCCGAGATAGTCGCCGATCACCCCCAGGGTGATGAGCTGGATGCCGCCCATGAACAGCACCGACACGATCAGCGACTCGTAGCCCGGCACGTCGACGCCGAACAGCAGGGTGCGCAGCAGGCGCGTCACGATGTAGAGGAACGCCAGGCCGGAGATCGCCACCCCGACCAGGCTCCAGACCTTCAGCGGGAAGTCGGAGAACGCGGTGAGCCCGTCGACGGACAGGCGCAGCAGCTTGACGAAGCCCCATTTGCTCTCGCCGCCGCGCCGCTCGCCCTGCTCGTAGAGCACGCTGGTCTGGCGGAAGCCGACCCAGGCGAACATGCCCTTCATGAAGCGCGTGCGCTCCGGCATGCGGTTGAGCACGTCGACCACCTTGCGGTCCATCAGGCGGAAGTCGCCGGCCTCGCGCGGCAGCTTGACCTCCGACAAATGGTCGAAGATCCAGTAGAAGGCGCGGGCGAACAGGCGGTGCTTCAGGCTTTGGCCGACGCGGGCGTGGCGCACCGCCACCACCACGTCGAAACCCTCGCGCCAGCGCGCCACCAGGTCGGGCAGCAGCTCCGGCGGGTGCTGGAGGTCGGCGTCCATCGGCACCACGGCGTCGCCGGCGGCGTGGGCCAGGCCGGCCGACAGGGCCAGCTCCTTGCCGAAGTTGCGCGACAGCTCGACCACCTTGAGGCGGGACTCCCGGCCGTGGGCGGCGAGCAACCGCGCCAGGGTGTCATCGCGGCTGCCGTCGTCGACGCAGACCACCTCCCAGTCCAGGTCCAGGGCGTCCAGCACCGGCAGCAGCCGGTCGAACAGCGACTCGACGTTGGCGCCCTCGTTGTAGAAGGGAATCACCACCGACAGGCGGCGCCGGTCGCCGGTCGCCGGAGGCTCGGCGGCGACGCAGGACAGGGGGCCGCGCAACGCATGGATCGAGGTCACAGTGGTCACGGCCGCGCCCCCGGCTGGGGACGAGCCTGAACGGCGGCGCGCAGCGCCCGCCGAACGTCGTGTCGCATGGCATTTCCACCCGGAAGAGGCACCCGTCGCGTGTCATGAACAGGCTTGCGCCGAGGATATTCCACACGGGGATATAACGATTGGTTAGCGCCGGGAAAGATGGGGGCGCGGCGTCCTGGCCCTTGCGGCGGGCCCGCTTGATTGGGCACAACAGGGCCGCCCGACCCCCCACCGTGACCGCCCCCCCCCGCGCGATGATCCTCACCCCGATTCCCGCCGACGTCCTGCCCGGCGCCCTCGCCACCGTCGCCGGCCACCTCGCCGGCCGGCCGGCGGCCCTGGCCGCCTTCCGCCGCATCGCCGCGACCTGGCCGGTGGCGGGGGGCGTCGACACCGCCGACCAGCGCGCCGACGGCGTGGCGCTGGCCCACGCCCATGGCATCGGCACGCTGGACGAAGCGCCCAGCCGGTCCTTCATGTGGGACGGCCGGGTGATCCGCACCGAGGTCGAGGCCACGGTGATCGTCCACGAGGTGGCGCACTGGCTGTGCGCGGCGCCGGAACGCCGCTCCCTGCTGGAGCACGGCCTGGGCCCCGGCCCGGAGACGACCCGGCGCAAGGAGGCCAAGGCGCAGCAGGTGCTCACCTTCGAGCAGTGCATGCACGAGGAGCAGCAGACCTCGCTGCTGGGCATCCTCTGGGAGGCCGAGCTGGGCCACCCCGCGATCCTCGCCTTCATCGAGCAGAACTGGATGGAGGCCTGGGAGCGTCCGGGCACCGCCGCCTGGTTCGCCGGGCATGTGGAGGAGCTGGTGGGGCGCGGCCTGGTCGACGCCGGCGGCCGCCCGACCACGGTGCGGGCCTGGGCCGACGCGCGGCGGGCGACCCCGGCGGTGCCCGTTCCCGCGTGACCCGGCGGCGGCGTCACGCGGTGCCGGCGCCGCGGCGGTCCAGCAACTCCGGCGCCTGCACGGTGCGCGGCGTCTGGTCGACCGGCGACACCTCGGGCAGCTCCGCCCCCTCCGGAACGGCGTCGAGGTCGCGCAGCCGCCGGGCGGTCACCAGCACCCGGGATTCCAGGCTGCCGACGGCCCCGTTGTAGCATGCCACCGCCCGGCCGAGCTGGCCGCCCAGCCGCTCCATGTGGCCGCCCAGGTCGGCCAGCCGCTTGTACAGCTCGGCCCCGAGGGTGGCGATCTCGCGGGCGTTGCGGGCCAGCCCCTCCTGGCGCCAGCCATAGGCGACGGCGCGCAGCAGGGCGATCAGGGTGGTCGGTGTGGCCAGGATGACCCGGTGCTCGATGCCCGCCTCGATCAGGGCGGGGTCATGCTCGAGCGCCGCGGAGAAGACGTTCTCGCCGGGCAGGAACAGCACCACGAACTCCGGCGTGTCGGTGAACTGGTCCCAGTAGGCCTTGGCGCCGAGCTGGCGCATGTGCTCGCGCACGTGCCGCGCATGGCGGGCCAGGGCGGCGCGGCGCGGCGCCTCGTCCTGCGCCTGGACGGCGTCGAGGTGGGCGTCGAGCGGCGTCTTGGCGTCGACCACGATGGTCTTGGCCCCGGGCAGGCGGATCAGCAGGTCGGGGCGCAGCCGGCCGCGCTCGCCCTCCACGCTGGCCTGTTCCTGGAAATCGCAGTGGTCGAGCATGCCGGCCATCTCGACGACCCGGCGCAACTGGATCTCGCCCCACCGCCCGCGCGCCTGTGGGGTGCGCAGGGCTCGCACCAGGTTGCCGGTCTCGCCGCGCAGCCGCTCCTGGCTCTCGGCCAGGGACACCACCTGCTGGCGCAGCCCCTCGTAGGCGCCGGCCCGCGCCTTCTCCATCTCCTGGATCTCCCGGGCCATGGCGTCCAGGCTGTCGCGGATCGGCGCCACCAGCTCCGCCACGGCGACCTGACGCGTCTCCAGGTCGTGGCGCGCCGCCTGCTGCGCCCCGGACAGCGTCTCCCGCGCGAGGTCGAGGAAGCTGCGGTTGTTCTGGCCCAGCGCGTCGGCCGACAGCGCCTTGAAGGACGCGCCCAGCCGGTCGCGGGCCTCCTCCAGGAGGGCCAGCTTCTCCGCCGCGGCGGTGCGCTCCTTGTTCAAGGTGGTCGCCAGCTCGGCGTGGCGCTCGCGGCCGCGGGTCACGTCGGCCTGGAGGCGGGCGATCTGGCGCTCGCGCTCGGCCATCGCCTCGCGGCTCTCCGCCTCCCGCCGGGCGTGGAACTCCAGCCGCGCCAGCAGCTCGGCGCGCTCGCCGGCGCGGTCGGCGGCGCGCCCGGCCGCGGCGGCGCGCGCCAGCAGCCACGCGATCAGCGCCCCGGCCATCAGGCCGAACGCCAGCGACGTGCCGTCGAACGCGAACTGGAACGCGGTCCCGCCCATGGTGCCCCAAGATCTTGTGTGCCGGGCGCAAGTCTATCGCAGATCCGGCCCGATGAGAACGGGTGATGAACGCAGGCCGGGGGGAGGTCCGGGCGCCGAAGCCGCTTGCCGCGCGGCGCGGTTCGCGCCATATGGGACGGATGTTCGACGACGACGCTCCCGACAAAGGGCCGCGCGTGCGCGCCATTCCGCCCGGCGACGACCGGGAGCGGCTGCTGTGCCCGGACTGCGGATTCGTCGCCTACCAGAATCCGCTGGTCGTCGTCGGCTCCGTGGTCACCACCGGCGAGGGCGCGGCGGAGCGCGTGCTGCTGTGCCGGCGCGCCATCGAGCCGCGCCGCGGCTTCTGGACCCTGCCCGCGGGGTTCATGGAGGAGCGCGAGACCACCATGGCCGGGGCGATGCGCGAGGCGTGGGAGGAGGCGCGGGCCCGGATCGCCATCGACTCGCTGCTGGCGGTCTACGACATCCCGCGGATCAGCCAGGTGCAGCTCATCTTCCGCGCCCGCCTGGTCGACCCGGAGATCGGGCCGGGACCGGAGAGCGAGGAGGTCGCGCTGTTCGGCTGGGACGCGATCCCCTGGCGGGACCTCGCCTTCCCCACCGTGCATTGGGCGCTGCGCGAGCATCGCGAGCGCCGCGGCCGCCGCGACTTCGCCCCCGCCGTGAACCCCGCCCCCGACGTGGTGGCGCGCTGGGAGACCATGCTGTAGCGCGCCGTGCCGGCTGTGCGTCAGCGACCGCCGTTAGCGACCGACCTCAGCGGCCGACGGTGACGATCTCCACGCGCCGGTTGGCGGCGGCGTCCGGGTGGGCCGGGTCGGCCAGCTCCTCCTCGCCGCGGCCGATGGCGTCGAGGCGATCCGGCGCGACGCCGCGCACCCCCGTCAGATAGGCGACCACCGCCGCGGCGCGGCGGCGCGACAGCGCCAGGTTGGCGGCGGCCGGACCCACGGCGTCGGTGTGGCCGATCACCCGGAAGACGCGGCCGCGCCCCGCAGGCGAGGCCATCACCGCGGCGACGCGGTCGAGGACGGCCCGCGACTCCGGCCGGATGCGGCTCGAGGCGAAGTCGAAGGCAATGAGGAAGGCGGTCCGCCGGTCCTCGGTCGCTGCTGGGGCCGGGCTGGCGGACGGGGAGGTGGCCGGGCCGCCGGGCGCCGGTCCGGCCGCGCTCGGTGCGCCGGTGTGCGCGGCGCCCAGGCCCGGGGCGGCGGTGGACGGCTCGCCGGGGGGCGCGGGGGCGGCGACCGTGGGCACCGCCGCCGCGGGCGGCGGCTGGCGGACCGGCGCGGGGGCCGGCGGGCATCCCGGCGGGGCGGTGCCCAGCAGGGCGCGCGCGATGTCGCATTCGCCGGGGTTGTCGCCCAGCATGGTGGCCGGCCCTTGCGCCAGTGCCGCGGTGGCGCAGGCCGCGACGGCCAGCGCCGAAAGCACGGCCCGTCCCGCCGCTCCGTGATGCCGCCCTCTCATGCCAACTCCATCCGGCCTCCGCCAGTGTCCGCCACCCCATGGGCGCCGTCAAACCCGCCGTCCGTCGCCCGGTGCGGCGGGTGGCGGATTCTTCCGAAAGCAAACGAGATCAGCCGGAATCGTTCGTTGCTCCCGGGGCCGGTGCCGCCCACATCGCTGGAAACACTCCCGTCAACGACCTGTCGGGCCGCGGCACCTCCGGCCAGTCCGGTGCCCGCGGCCCCCTTCTTCGCCCGCTCCGGTCCGCGTCCCGCGGTTCGGCGGCGTCCACGATGCTTCGGGTAGCCTACCGTTCGTCGGCTTGCTAGGATCGCGCCTCCCGCGATGGGACCAGAATGTGACTTTGGGGAGGAGCGTTGATGAAACCCGTGAAGGCGCTGTTTGCCGGCCTGGCCCTGGCCGCCGCACTGCTGCCCGGCGTCGCCGCGGCCGATTACAAGGCGGAGTACAAGCTGTCCACCGTCCTCGGCAAGCCGTTTCCGTGGGGTGTGGGCGGCGAGCGCTGGGCCGAGCTGATCCGCGAGAAGACGGATGGCCGGATCAATGTGAAGATGTACCCCGGCACCTCGCTGGTGAACGGCGACCAGACCAAGGAGTTCACGGCCCTGCGCCAGGGCGTGATCGACCTCGCCGTCGGCTCGACCATCAACTGGTCGCCCCAGGTCAAGGAACTGAACCTGTTCTCGCTGCCCTTCCTGATGCCCGACTACAAGGCGATCGACGCCCTGACCAAGGGGCCGGTCGGCGAGGAGCTGTTCTCCATCCTGGCCAGCAAGGACGTGGTGCCGCTGGCCTGGGGCGAGAACGGCTTCCGCGAGCTGTCGAACTCCAAGCAGGCGGTGACCACGCCGGACGACCTGAAGGGCCTGAAGATCCGCGTCGTCGGCTCGCCGCTGTTCCTCGACACCTTCACCGCGCTGGGCGCCAACCCGACCCAGATGAGCTGGGCCGACGCCCAGCCCGCCCTGTCCACGGGCGCGGTCGACGGCCAGGAGAACCCGCTGTCGGTGTTCGTCGCCGCGAAGATGGTGACCCTGGGCCAGAAGCACCTGACCCTGTGGGGCTATGTGGCCGACCCGTTGATCTTCGTGGTCAACGAGGAGGTCTGGGAGTCGTGGTCGGAGGAGGACCGCACCGCCGTGCGCGCCGCCGCCGAGCAGGCCGCGGCCGAGGAGGTGGCGCTGGCGCGCGCCGGCATCGCCGGCGCCGACGACCAGGTGCTGAAGGACATCGCCGCCAGCGGCGTCGCCGTCGTCACCTTGACGGCGGAGCAGAAGGCCGCCTTCCAGGGGGCCACCCGCGCGGTCTACGACCGCTGGGCCGAGCGCATCGGCTACGACCTCGTCAAGAAGGCCGAAGCCTCCATCGCTGGCCGCCAGTAACCGCCGCCAGCACTCTCCGCCACGCGCCCGTCCCCGCCGCCCGGCGGGGGCGGGCCCTGCAACCCCCGCCCCGCCGGCCGCTTCCATGCCCCAGATGCCCGAATCCCAGGAGGACGGCGACGCCCCGCGCGTGCCGGTGACGGTGGAGCGCGCGCTCGCCGCGCTGGCCATGGCCGCGGTCTGCGTCATCACCTTCGCCAACGTCCTGGTGCGCTATTTCACCAACGTCTCCTTCGCCTTCACCGAGGAGTACTCGATCTTCCTGATGGTGGTGATGACCTTCCTCGGGGCCTCGGTGGCGGTGGCGGCGGACCGCCACATCCGCATCACCATCCTGGTCGACCGGCTGCCGCGGCGCTGGCGGCGGTGGACGGAGACGGCGGCGTGGTCGGCGGCGCTCGCCATGTTCGCCGTCGTCGTCTGGTACGGCGGCCGCCTCGCCTATGACCAGTGGCGGTTCGAGGAGACCTCGCCCGGCCTCGGCAACCCGCAGTGGCTCTACACCGTGTGGATGCCGGTGCTGGCCGCGGTGGTGGCGCTGCGGGTCGCCGGGCGCCTGGCCCGCATCTGGCGGAGGGCGTGATGGCGACGACGATCCTGGTCGGCGGATTCCTGGTCCTGATGCTGCTGGGGGCGCCGCTGGCGGTGGCGCTCGGCCTGGCCGGGTCGCTGGCGATCCTCGACGCCCAGCTCGGCATCATGGCGGTGCCGACCAACGTCTACACCGGCATCGCCAAATACCCCCTGCTGGCCATCCCCGTGTTCATCCTGGCCGGGCTGCTGTTCGAGCGCGCCGGGGTGGCGCGCCGCATCGTCGACTTCGCCTCGGCGGTGGTCGGGCCGAAGAACGGCGGGCTGGCGGTGGTGGCGATCCTGGTGTGCATGGTGATGGGCGGCATCTCCGGCTCCGGCCCGGCCGACGCCGCGGCGGTCGCCACGGTGATGATCCCGTCCATGCACAAGGCCGGCTACCCCCGCGCCTTCTCCGCCGGGGTGATCGCCGCCGCCGCGGCCACCGCCATCCTGATCCCGCCGTCGGTGGCCTTCATCATCTACAGCGTGCTGGTGCCCCAGGCCTCGGTGCCGGCGCTGTTCGCCGCCGGCGTGGTGCCCGGCCTGCTGGCCGGGGTGTCGCTGCTGGCGCCGACCGTGTGGCTGGCCCGGCGCCACGGCTTCGGGCTCGCCGACGTCGGGCCGCGGCCGCCCTTCTGGGCCAGCCTGAAGGGCGCCGTCTGGGGCCTGCTGGCGCCGGTCATCATCCTGGGCGGCCTGCGCACCGGCGCCTTCACGCCGACCGAGGCGGCGGTGGTCGCGGTGTTCTACGGCCTCGCCGTGGGCATGCTCGTCTACCGCACCCTGACCCTGCGCATGCTCTACGAGGTGCTGGCGGAGGCGGCGGAGATGGCGGCGACGGTGCTGCTGATCCTGGCCCTGGCCAGCATCTTCGCCTGGGCCGGCAGCACGCTTGGCGCCTTCGACCGGATGGCCGAGGCGGCGGTGGCCGCGACCGGCGACGAGACGCTGATCCTGGTGCTCTTGAACCTCGCGCTGCTGGCCCTGGGGATGGTGCTGGACGCGGTCTCGATCTTCCTGATCCTGCTGCCGCTGCTGCAGCCGATCATGGCGAGCTTCGGCTGGGACCCCGTGTGGTTCGGCGTGATGATCACCATGAACCTGGCGATCGGCCAGTTCACCCCGCCGCTGGCGGTCAACCTGGTGGTGACCACCCGCGTGGCCGGGGTCTCCATCGAGTCGACGGTGCCGTGGGTGCTGTGGATGGTCGGCGCCATGCTGACGGCGCTGGCGCTGGTGGTCGCCTTCCCCGGCCTGAGCCTGTGGCTGCCCCGGACGCTCGGCTACCTCTGAGCGCGCCGGGTGGCCAGGGCGATGCCGCCGGCGATCAGGACGATGCCGGCGCCGTGGAACCAATGGGGCCGCTCGCCCAGGAAGGCGATCGCCAGCAGGCTGCCGAACACCGGCATGAGGTGGATCGACAGGCCGGTCCGGTTGGCGCCGAGCACGGCCACCGAGCGGTTGAAGCAGAGATAGGCCAGGATCGACGGGAACACCGCCACGTAGGCGATCGAGCCCAGGGACACCGCGTCGACGGTCAGCGGCCGCCCGCCGAGGCTTTCCGCAACGTAGAACGGCAGCAGCATGGCTGCGCCGACGCTGAAGATGGCGGTCAGGAAGCTGAAGCCGTGCACCGCCGGGCGGCGGCGCAGCAGCGCCGTGTAGGCGGCGTAGACCAGCACCGCCGCGGCCATCCACAGGTCGCCGACGTTGACGTGGAGGGCGGCCAGGGTGGCCGGGTCGCCGCGGGCGATCAGCGTGATGGTGCCGGCCAGGGACACCGCGACGCCCAGCGCCTGCAGCGGCGTCACGGTGTCGCGGAACAGCAGGAAGCTCATGGCGACGATCAGCACCGGCATGGCCGACTGGATCATCACCGCGTTGAGCGCCGTGGTGTCGGCCAGCCCGATGTAGGCGAAGGTGTTGAAGCCGGCGATGCCCAGCGCCGCCAGCACGGCGACGATCGGCCAGTGGCGGCGCAGGGTGCCGGCGTCGCGGCGCAGGTGGGGCCACGCGAAGGGCAGCAGGATCAGCGCGCCCACCGTCCAGCGCCAGAACGCCAGCGCCACCGGCGGCACGGCGTCGGCCACGGCGCGGCCCAGCACCATGTTGCCGGACCAGAACAGCGGCGGCAGCACCAGCAGCAGCCACGGCCGATCGAACAGCCGGGACAGCGGACGGGCGGCGGCGGCGGGGCCCGCCGGCACCGGGTCAGCCACGGCGCCGCGGCGCGCCGGCCGGCGCCGAGGGGGCCTTCAGCTCCGCCTCCAGGTCGGCGATGCGCTTGGCCATGGTGGTGCGCAGCGCCGGGGCGGCGTGGCTCTTCAGCGCGGCGAACTGGTCCTTCAGCTCGCGCAGCTGCCGCTCCTTCTGCTCGCGGTTGCGCTTGATGGCGACGTTGTCGGAGTGCTGGCCGTCGAAGGCGCGCATGGGTCGGTTCCCTCAGGGGCTGCGAACACGGACCCGACGGAGTACGACGCGGCGGGGGGCGAATGCAACGGGCGGCGGCGGGCGCGCATGGCACCCTTGCGGGACGCCGCGCGTCCGCGGCCGACGCGGGGCGAAGCGTGTTGACACCCCCGCGGGTTTGCAGGGAAGGTGGCGCCGCCATGAACATCTCCCTGGTCGCCCCCGGTCCCTACGCCAAGCTCCGCGGCAAGCTCTTCTCCGGGCTGGCCAGCGTGCGGTTGCGCGCGCTGGAGATCGCGCCCCACCTCGCGCGGCTGGGGCATCGGGTCAAGGTCGACCCCACCGAGACGTTCGTCGACGCGGTGCGGCGGGGTGTCGCGCCCGACGCCGACGTCTACGTCATCCACAAGACCTTCGCCGACCTCAGCGCGGAGCTGGACGTGCTGCGGCGGGCCGGCAAGCGCGTGGTGGTCGACGTCTGCGACAACGTCACCGCCCTGCCGCGGCTGAGCGGCCACTACCCCGCCATGCTGGCGCGCGCCGACCTGGTGACGGTGTCGTCGGAGGCGCTCGCCGACGCGGTCGCCGGCCTGGTCGGCGTTCCCGTGGTCCACGTGCCGGACTGCGTGGAGTTGCCCCAGCGCCCGCCCGCCTTTCCCGAGCCGGCCGACCCGGTGCGCCTGCTGTGGTTCGGGCGCGGCGTCAACGGCGGGCCGTTGCTGGACCGGCTGGCGTCGCTGGCCGCCCTGGCGGCGGAGGTGCCGTGCCGGCTGGAGCTGGTGAGCGACGGCAAGGAGGAGTTCGTCGCCGCGGTCGACCGCGCCCGCGGCGCGCTGGCCGTGGACTGGACGGTGTGGTCGCCCGACGCCCTGGAGGCGGCGCTGGCGCGCAGCCACATCGTCGTCCTGCCGTCCTCCGACGACCCGGTGATGGCGACCAAGTCGCCCAACCGTTTGCAGGAGGCGCTGTGGGCCGGGCGGATCGCCGTCGCCCACCCTGCCCGCAGCCATCGGCCCTTCGCCGACAGCGCGGTGCTGACCCCCGACATCGCCGAGGGGGTGCGCTGGGTGCTGACCCACCGCGACGCGGTGCCGGCGCGGGTCGCCGCCGGGCAGGCGCTGATCGCCGCGCGCTTCGTGCCCGCGGCGGCGGCCCTCGCCTGGGACGTGGCCCTGCGCCGCGCCGCCGGGCCGGGCGCCGGCGCCGCGGAGCCGGCGGCCCCGGCCGGTG
>NZ_BAAKJB010000052.1:0-37500 GCF_059703765.1 Azospirillum sp. NS33
CCCCGCCGCCCGCCGCCGCGCCCGCGTCGCGCCCGCCCGGGGCGTCCCCGCCCCGCCAGTCGACGGGGCCGCGGGCCGCCCCGTCCGGCGCCCCGTCCGGCGCCCCGCCGCGGCGCAGCGCCCGCACCGCCCAGCCCCGGGCGGCGAGCCGGCGCGCCACCGCGCCACCGATGCCGCCCGTGGCGCCCAGCACCAGCGCCGACCTGTTCCCGTTCATCACCGTCTCCCACTGCGTGTTGCGTGACGGGAGAATGGCGTCCGGCCGGATAAACGGAATTGTCGAAGGGCGTGGGGTTGCCCTACAAAAACATATGAACAGGACGGACCCGGGATGGGATCTCCACCGCAGCCTGCTGGCCGTGCTGCGCGCGGGCTCGCTGTCGGCGGCGGCGCGCGCGCTCGGGCTGACCCAGCCGACCCTGGCCCGCCATGTCGCGGCGCTGGAGGAGGCGCTGGGCGTGGCGCTGTTCGTGCGGTCCCGCCACGGGCTGGCGGCGACGGAGGCGGCGCTGGCCCTGCGGCCCCATGCCGAGGCCATGGAGGCCGCGGCCGCCACCCTGCTGCGCACCGCCGGCGGCGCGGCGGCCGGCGGGACGCTGCGCGGGACGGTCCGGGTGACCGCCAGCGAGGTGGTGGGGGCCCGCGTGCTGCCCCCCGTGCTGGCCGCCCTGCACGACCGCCATCCCGGCCTCGTGGTCGAGCTGGTCCTGTCGAACGCCGTGGAGGACCTGTTGCGCCGCGACGCCGACGTCGCGGTGCGCATGGTCGAGCCGGCCCAGCAGGCCCTGGTGGCGCGCCGGGTCGGCACCATCGCGCTGGGACTCCACGCCCACCGCGGCTATCTGGCGCGGCGCGGCACGCCGTGCGCCCTGACCGAGCTGGCGGAGCACAGCGTCGTCGGCTTCGACCGCGAGACCGCGGCGATCCGCGCCATGGCGCGCCACGCCGGGGGGCTGGACCGCGCCCATTTCGCGCTGCGCACCGACAGTGACCTGGCCCAGCTCGCCGCCATCGAGGCCGGCTACGGCATCGGCGTGTGCCAGGTGCCCCTGGCGCGGCGCCACGGCGACCTCGTGCGGGTGCTGGGCGCGGCGTTCGACATCCCGCTCGGCACCTGGGTCGTGATGCACGAGGACCTGCGCACCACGCCCCGGTGCCGCGCCGTCTTCGACGCCCTGGTGGCGGGGCTGGAGGCGTGGATCGGGCCGCCCCCGCCCGCTACGCCGCCCCCTCCGCGGCCGGGGTGAGGTCGGTGGAGCGCGACAGGGCGTCCCAGCGTCCGGCCTCCGCCTCGACCGCGGCGCGGGCGGCCGCCGCCGTCTCCACGGCGTCGCTGCCGGCCAGGAAGCGCAGCGGCGGCTCGGCGGTGGCGGCGAGCCGGAGGATGGCGGCGGCCAGCTTGGCCGGGTCGCCGGCCTGCTGGTGGCTGCGCGCGTCGTAGAAGGCGCGCAGCGCCGCCGACGCCGCGGCGTAGTCGTCGACCGCCGCGGTGCCGTAGCGGACCGAGGTGGTGTCCAGGAAGTCGGTGCGGATGAAGCCGGGCTCGACGATGGTGACGCGGATGCCGAACGCCGCGACCTCCCGCGACAGGCTGTCGGAGAACCCTTCGACGGCGAACTTGCTGGCGCAGTAGATGGACGCCCCGGCGAAGCCGGCGACCCCGCCGATCGACGACAGGTTGAGGATGTGGCCGGCGCGCTGGCGCCGCATCGCCGGCAGCACCGCGCGGGTCACGTGGAGCAGGCCGAACAGGTTGGTGTCGAACTGGCGAGCGACGGTCGCGGCGTCGATCTCCTCGAAGAAGCCGAGCTGGCCGTAGCCGGCGTTGTTGACCAGCACGTCGATGCGCCCGAAGCAGGCCAGCGCGCCGTCCACCGCGCGCTGGGCGGCGGCCGCGTCGGTGACGTCCAGCGCCACCACCAGCAGGCGCTCGCCGGCGTCGGGGAACGCCGCGGAGACGGCGCGCGGGTCGCGGGCGGTGGCGACCACGCGGTCACCGGCGGCCAGGGCGGCGCCGGTGATGGCGCGGCCGATGCCGCGGGCGGCGCCGGTGATGAACCAGGTCTTGCTCTCGGTCATGATCGGTCCTCGTCTCAGCGTTCGCGGTGGAACAGCATGCCGGCGTGGCGCAGCACGCCGTCGATGAACTCGCCGTCGGCGGTGAAGCCGGTGTCGTCGACGTAGTCGATGCGGGTGCCGGTGACGGTGTAGCGCCCCTGGTACGCACTCTTCCGGGTGCCGCGGGCCTCGTCGTACCGGCCGTTGGGCAGAAGCTCCTGGCGGATGTGGCCGTCGGCGGTCACCCACATGCCGATGTAGGGGTGCGCGGTCATGGTCGTCTCCTCTTGGCTGGTGGCGGGAGGGGAGGGGGGATCGGCCAGCGCCGGCGCCGGCGCGATCAGGCCCGCGAGCAGGGCAAGCGCCGCGGCGGCCCTCACGGCGTCACGTCCATCGCGCCGCTGACGCTTTCCCAGGCCGCGATGTCCGCGTCCAGGCGGTCGAGGCGGGCGCGGGCGCGGGCCAGGGCGTCGGCGCCGAGCAGCAGGTCGAAGGGCGGCTCGTCGGCGTCGACGGCCCGGAGGATGGCCTGGGCGGCCCGCGCCGGGTCGCCCGGTTGCCGGCCGGCCCGCTCCATCAGCCCGTCGATCACCCGGGTGCTCTCGGTGTAGGCGTCGAGCCGGGCGGCGGTGCGGTGCACCGAGCGGTCGGAGAGGAAGTCGGTGCGGAAGGAGCCGGGCGACACCACCGTCACCCAGATGCCGAGCGGTGCCGCCTCCTGCGCCAGGCTCTGGGACACCGCCCACAGCGCCCCCTTGGTGGCGGAGTAGATGCCCGAACCGGGTGCCGGGGCGATGGCGGCGATCGACGCGACGTTGACGATGTGGCCGCGCCCCGCCGCGCGCATGACGGGCAGCACCGCCCGGATCAGGGCGAGCGGCCCGAAGACGTTGACGGCGAACACCCGCTCGATCTCCGCCGCGTCGGCCGCCTCGACCGGGCCGAGCAAGCCGTAGCCGGCGTTGTTGACCAGCACGTCGATGCGTCCGTGCACGGCGTGGGCCGCCGCGGCCGTGGGGGCGATGCGCGCCGTGTCGGTGACGTCGAGCGCCAGCACGGTCAGGCGCCGCCCCTCCAGCCCGGCCGGCGTCGTGCCGTCGCGGGTGGTGCCGACGACCGCGTCGCCGCGGGCCAGCGCGGCCGCGGCCAGCGCGTGGCCGAGGCCGCGGGATACGCCGGTGATGAACCAGACCTTCTCGGTCATGGCGGGTCCTCCTCCTGGTGTCGGTGCGGAGGAGAGAATGGACCCTGTGGCGCTGATGATTAATCCGGCGCGTTCTGTGCGGGCTTGTTAGCAGGGGCGGCATAATCGGCCGCCGACACCCGCAGGGCGTCGATGAAGGCGCGCAGGGCCGGGGCCATCTGCCGCTGCCGGGGGTAGCACAGGCAATAGCCGGGGTAGGGGTGGGACCAGGCCTCCAGCATGGCGACGAGGCGGCCCGCCGCGATGTGGTGGTGGGTTTCCAGGTCCGTCAGGAAGGCGATGCCGATGCCGGCCAGGGCGCAGCGCACCATGGACGCCCGGTCGGTCACCACCAGCGGGCCGTCGACCACCACCTCGAACCACGCGCCGTCGGCGTGGAACTCCCAATTGTAGGGGGCGGGGCGGCCGTCCCACCGCCAGCGGATGCAGCGGTGGGCGTGCAGGTCGCGCGGGGTGGCGGGCATGCCGTGCCGGGCCACGTAGTCCGGCGCGGCAACGGCGATCTGCCGGTGGTCCCCGCCCAGCGCCACCGCCACCATGTCCTGCTCGATCACCTCGCCCGGGCGGATCGCCGCGTCATAGCCGCCGGCCACCATGTCGACCACCGAGTCGTCGACGGTGATGTCCACCACCACATCGGGGTTGGCGGACAGAAAGGAGGCCAGCATCGGTTCCACCAGTTCGTGCACCGCCTGGCGGCAGCAGTGCAGGCGCACGGTGCCGGCCGGGGTGTCGCGGTAGCGCCCGACATGGCCGACGGCGGCGGCGATCTCCGCCATGGCCGGGCGCAGCCGCGCCAGCAGCGCCTCGCCGGCCGGTGTCGGCGCCACCGAGCGGGTGGTGCGGTTCAGCAGCCGCACGCCCAGCCGTTCCTCCAGGGTGCGGATGGTCTGGCTGAGGGCCGAGGGGGAGAGGCCGAGCTGCTCGGCCGCCCGGCTGAAGCTGGCGTGGTCGGCGACGGCGACGAAGGCGCGGAGCTGCGCGAAGTCGCTGCCGTGGATGGTCGGTTCCATGATGGCCAGCAGCATCGGCGAAAGCGTGGCCGCGGGCAACCGGGACGCGCTACCCGGCCACCGCGGGCCGGGTGAGGGCGGTGCGGAACAGGCGGATGTTGTCCATGGCGACGTAGCTGTGCTCGCGCATCAGGGCCTCGGCCCGGCTGCCCTCGCCGTGGCGCAGCGCGCTGAACACCGCCTCGTGGTGCTTCTGGGCCAGGAACAGGACGTCGAACTGGCGGCGCGTCACCTCCACGTCGGAGCGGTCGTCGAGGAAGGCCTTGGCCGAGGCGAACGGCACCTTGTCGTTGATCGCCAGGGCGTGGATCAGCGCCTGGTTGCCCGAGCCGTCGACGATGGCGTCGTGGAAGCGCCCGTTGATCTCCGTCCACGCCACGTCGTCCTCGTCGTCGAGGCGGCCCTTGGCGATCAGCCGGCCGCCGTCGCCCACGCAGGCCGCCAGCTCCGCCTCCAGCGCCGGGGCCAGCCCGGCCTCGGCGACCTCGCGCGCCGCCATGCCCTCCAGCAGGCCGCGCACGCGGATGGCGTCCTCGATGTCCTTCAAGGTGAAGGCGCGGACCACGAAGCCGCGGCGGTTGTCGGTGGGCACCACCAGCCCTTCGCGCGACAGGATGCCCAGCGCGTAGCGCACCGGGGTGCGCGACACCCCGAGCCGGGCGGCGATGGGGATCTCGGTCACCCGCTCCCCCGGCCGGAGGTCGCCGCGCAGGATCATCTCGCGCAGTCTGAGGACGATCTGGTGGTGACGCGACATGGGGCCGTGCGCTGCTGGTGGCGGATGGCCGCATCCTAGACGCGGGCCGCCGGGCGGTACAGGGCGCAGGGCGGGGCGGGCAAAGAGTGCGTGGAACGGACAATCCGTGCATCTTCCAATCGACGGGAATCCATTGTATCCAATACGGCGGCACGCGCGCGGCGCAGCGGGGGGTGGGGAGCATGGAGCGGACGGCACTGTATCCAGCGGCGCGCGCGGGGCGTGGCGGGACGGCGCCGCGATGACCGCCCGGCCGACCGTCGTCCTGCTTCCCGGCCTGCTGTGCGACGCCACGGTGTGGGACCGGCAGCGCCGTGCCCTGGCGGCCGCCCGCGACGTCGTCGTCCCCGAGCTCCGCGGCTTCGACTCGATCGCGGCGATGGCCGCCGCCGTGCTCGACGCCGTCTCCGGGGCCATGGCGGTGGCCGGCCATTCCATGGGCGGCCGGGTCGCCCTCGAGATGGTGCGGCGGGCACCCGACCGGGTGGAACGGTTGGCCCTGCTCGACACCGGCGTCCATCCCCGCAGGTCGGGGGAGGCCGAGGCGCGCCAGGCGCTGGTCGACCTCGCCGCCGCCGAGGGCATGGAGGCGCTGGCGCGGCGCTGGCTGCCGCCCATGGTCCATCCCGAGCGGGCCGGCGACGCGGCGCTGATGGGGCCGCTCACCGCCATGGTGTGCCGGGCCACCCCCGCCGTCTTCGCCCGCCAGGTCCGCGCCCTGCTCGACCGCCCGGACGCCACGCCGCAGCTCGCCGGCATCCGCTGCCCGGCCGCCGTGCTGGTCGGCCGCCAGGACGGCTGGAGCCCGCCGGACCAGCATGAATCGATCGCCGCCGCCATCCCCGGGGCGACCCTGACGGTGGTGGAGGACTGCGGCCACATGGCCACGGTGGAGCGGCCGGAGGCCGTCAGCGAGGCGCTGCGGGCCTGGCTCGCGGCGACGCCGCCATGACCACCCATGCCTTCGACGCCCACGCTTTCAACGCTGGGCACCAAGCCCGGCACGACCATCCGAACGGGAGGATTTCCATGCTCGACAGGCCCATGTTGGACAGGCGGCGCGTTTCCCTGGCCGCGCTGGCGGTGCTGGCCGGAACCCTGACGCTGGCGCCGCCGCCCGCGGCGGCGGCCGATCCGGTGAAGGTCGGCCTCATCCTGCCGATGTCGGGCCCCTTCGCCTCGACCGGCCGGCAGATCGAGGCGGCGGCCCGCCTCTACATGGAGCAGCACGGCACCACGGTCGCCGGCCGCACGGTGGAGCTGATCGTCAAGGACGACACCGGGGTGGCCGACCTCACCAAGCGCCTGGCCCAGGAGCTGGTGGTGAACGAGCGCGTCGCCGTGCTGGCCGGGTTCGGCCTGACTCCGCTGGCGCTGGCCGCCGCCCCCATCGCCACCCAGGCCAGGGTGCCGGAGGTGGTGATGGCCGCCGCCACCGCGACCATCACCGAGGCGTCGCCCTACATCGTGCGCACCAGCTTCACCCTGCCCCAGGCGGCGGTGCCGCTGGCGACCTGGGCCGCCGCCAACGGCATCGCGTCGGTCACCACCCTGGTCAGCGACTACGGCCCGGGCATCGACGCCGAGACGTCGTTCAGCGCCGAGTTCACCAAGGCCGGCGGCCGGGTGGAGAACCTGCGCGTGCCGCTGCGCAACCCCGACTTCTCGCCCTTCCTGCAGCGCGTCGCCGACGCCAAGCCGGACGCCCTGTTCGTCTTCGTGCCGTCGGGCGCGGGCGCCCAGTTCATGAGGCAGTTCGTCGAACGCGGGCTCGACGCGTCCGGCATCCGGCTGATCGGCACCGGCGACATCACCGACGACGACCTGCTCAACGACATGGGCGACGTCGCCCTGGGGGTGGTGACCACCCACCACTACTCCGCCGCCCACCCGTCGCCGGAGAACGCCGCCTTCGTCGACGCCTTCAAGAAGGCGACCGGCGGCACGCGGCCGAACTTCATGGCGGTCGGCGGCTACGACGGCATGCACCTGGTCTACGCCGCCCTGGAGAAGACCGCGGGCGACAGCGACGGCACCGCCCTGGTGGAGGCGATGAAGGGCATGCGCTGGACCAGCCCGCGCGGTCCCGTCGCCATCGACCCGGACACCCGCGACATCGTCCAGACCATCTACGTGCGCAAGGTCGAGCGCACCGGCGGCGAACTGCACAACGTGGAGTTCGACGCCATCGCCGAGGTCAAGGACCCGGTGAAGGCCGCGAAGAAGTGAACCACCCCCGTCCGTGACATCGGAGCGCGCATGCTGACCCTGCTCTTCGACGGCATCGCCTACGGGATGGTGCTGTTCATCCTGTCGTGCGGGCTGTCGGTCACGCTGGGCCTGATGAACGTCATCAACCTGGCGCACGGGGCGTTCGCCATGGCCGGCGGCTACGTGACGGTGATCGCCATGAACCGCTTCGGCCTGCCGTTCCTGGCCTCCCTGCCGCTCGCCTTCGTGGCGACGGCGGCGGCCGGGCTGGTGCTGGAGCGCACGCTCTACGTCCGCCTCTACGGGCGCAGCCACCTCGACCAGGTGCTGTTCTCCATCGGCCTGGTCTTCATGGCGGTGGCGGGGGTCGACTACGTCATGGGCTCCTCGCAGCAGTTCATCACCCTGCCGGAGTGGCTGCGGGGCCGGGTCGAGGTGCTCGGCGTCGCGGTCGGCCTCTATCGCGCCTTCATCGTCGCCGTGTGCGGCGTCGTGGTCGTCGCGCTGCATCTGGTGCTGACCCGCACCCGGTTCGGCAGCCGGCTGCGCGCCGCGGTGGACGACCAGCGGGTGGCGCGGGGCCTGGGCATCGACGTCGCCCGGATCTTCGCGCTGACCTTCGCCGCCGGCTCCGGCCTGGCCGGGCTCGGCGGCGCGCTGGGGACGGAGATCCTCGGCCTCGACCCGACCTTTCCGCTGAAGTTCATGATCTACTTCCTGATCGTCGTCACCGTCGGCGGCACATCGACCATCACCGGGCCGTTCCTTGCCGCCCTGCTGCTCGGCGCCGCCGATGTCGCCGGGAAGTATTACGTGCCCGACGCCGGCGCCTTCGTGATCTACACCGTGATGATCGTCGTGCTGGTGCTGCGCCCCCAGGGCCTGTTCGCACCGGCGCGCTGAGGAGCGAACCGAGGCCGATGCCATGACATCCCCCGACACCGGCGCGCGGATCGCCGGCGCCCTGCGCCGCGCCGGCCGCTGGCGCCTCGCCGAGGTGGCCTTCTGGGCCGCCGCCGTCGCCGCCCTGCTCCTGCTGCCGCGGCAGTACCTGATCCTCAACGAGATCGCCATTCTCGGCCTGTTCGCCCTGTCCCTCGATCTGCTGCTGGGCTACGCCGGTGTGGTGTCGCTCGGCCATGCCGCGTTCTTCGGGCTGGGCGCCTACACCGCCGGGCTGCTGGCCAAGCACGCGGTGGGGGAGCCGGTGGTCGGCCTGTTCGCCGCCGCCGCGGTGGCCGCGGCCGCCGGCCTGGCCACCAGCGTCCTGGTGCTGCGCGGGTCCGATCTCACCCGCATCATGGTGACGATCGGCGTCGCCCTGGTGCTGGCCGAGGGGGCCAACCAGATGGCCTGGCTGACCGGCGGCGCCGACGGCCTGCAGGGGGTGACCATGGGGCCGGTGCTGGGCCTCTTCGCCTTCGACCTGTGGGGGCGCACCGCCTACGCCTACAGCCTGACGGTCGCCTTCCTCCTGTTCCTGGTGGCGCGGCGCATCGTCGGCTCGCCGTTCGGCCTGGCCCTGCGCGCGGTGCGCGACAACCCCCTGCGCGCCGGCGCGGTCGGCGTCCCGGTCGGCGCGCGGCTGGTGGCGGTCTACACCCTGGCCGCCGCCTACGCCGGGGTGGCCGGGGCGCTGCTGGCCCAGACCAGCCAGTTCGTGTCGCTGGACGTGCTGGAGTTCCACCGCTCCGCCGACGTGCTGCTGGTCCTCATCATCGGCGGCACCGGCTATCTCTACGGCGGCCTGGTCGGCGCCGTCCTCTTCACCCTGGCCAAGGACCAGCTCTCCAGCCTGACGCCGCAGTACTGGTATTTCTGGATCGGGCTGATCCTGGTGGTCATGGTGCTGGTGCGGCGCGAGCGCATCGCCGCCGCGGTGACCGCGCCGTTCGCCGCCCTGGCGCGCCGCGCCGCGCCGCCGGGGAGGGCCTGAGCCATGGCCACGGCGGCGCTGGAGACCATCGGCCTGCAGAAGAGCTTCGGCGGCCTGCGCGCCACCCACGACCTGCACCTCCGGCTGGAGCCGGGGGCACGCCACGCCCTGATCGGCCCCAACGGGGCCGGCAAGACCACCGTGATCAACCTGCTGACCGGCGTGCTGGCGCCCAGCGCCGGCCGCATCCTGCTGGAGGGGCGCGAGATCACCGGACTGCCGGTCCACGCCCGGGTGCGGCGCGGCCTCGCCCGGACCTTCCAGATCAACCAGCTGTTCGCCGACCTCACGCCCCTGGAGACGCTGGCGCTGGCGGTGTCGGAACGCCGCGGCGGCGGCGCCGCCTGGTGGCGCCGGGTCGGCCGCGGGCGCGCCATCGTCGACGAGGTCGCGGAGGTGGCCGGGCGCTTCGGCCTCGCCGACGTGCTGGAGGAGCGCACGGCGACCCTGGCCTACGGCAAGCAGCGCCTGCTGGAGATCGCCATCGCCTTCGCCTGCCGTCCCCGCGTCCTGCTGCTGGACGAGCCGGCGGCCGGCGTGCCGGAGGCGGAGCGCCGGGAGATCCTGGCCGCCGTCGCCGCCCTGCCGCGCGACGTCGCGGTGCTGCTGATCGAGCACGACATGGACCTGGTCTTCAGCTTCGCCGAGCGCATCTCGGTGCTGGTCAACGGCGCCCTGTTCCGCGACGGCACGGTCGACGCCGTGGCCCGCGATCCCGCGGTCAAGGCGGTCTATCTCGGGGAGGACGCCGATGCCTGACGCGCTGACCCTGGAAGGGGTGACCGCCGGCTACGGCGAGGCGGTGGTGATCGCCGGCATCGACCTGGCGCTCGCCGAGGGCGAGGCGCTGGCGCTGCTGGGGCGCAACGGGGTGGGCAAGACGACCCTGCTCAACACCGCGGTCGGAGTCACCCGCCGCTTCGCCGGGCGCCTCACCCTGGGTGGCCGCGACGTCACCCGGCTGCCGCCGGAGCGGCGCGCCGCCGCCGGGATCGGCTGGGTGCCGCAGGAGCGCAACATCTTCCGGTCGCTGACCGTCGAGGAGAACCTGACCGCCGTGGCGCGCCCCGGCCGCTGGGACGTCGGCCGTGTCTACGCGATGTTTCCCCGCCTGCGGGAGCGGCGCGCGAACATGGGCAACCAGCTCTCCGGCGGGGAGCAGCAGATGCTGGCCATCGGCCGCGCCCTGGTGCTGAACCCCAGGGTGCTGCTGCTCGACGAGCCGACCGAGGGGCTGGCACCGATTCTCGTCGAGGAGCTTTTGGGCGCCCTGCGTGGCCTGTTCCGCGACGAGGGCATGGCCGGCATCGTCGTCGAGCAGCACGCCCAGAAGATCCTGGGCATGACCGACCGGGCGGTCGTCCTCGACCGCGGGGCGGTGGTCTACAGCGGCGCCAGCGCGGCCCTGAAAGGCGATGCGGCGGCCCTCGAGCGATTCCTCGGCGTGGCCCGGACACAGGACCGCCCGCCCAGCCGCGTGGTGGCGTCATGACCCCCTGATTGTATCCAATGGCGGCCAATGGCGGCGTGCGGGACACCGAAACTCGGCTGAACTCCGGTTCGCCTGGGGGCGGCGGTGTCGGTGTTGTATCCAAAAAGGGTTGCGGCTATTCTGTTGGTGGGGCGGATTGACGCCACTGCGAACGGAACGGTGTGGGGAGGCGACGCATGACGGACACCCGGTCCTATCCATTGAACGCCTGGTATCCCGCGGCCTGGGGCCACGAGATCGGGCAGGCGCTGGCGGCGCGCACCGTGTGCGAGACCGACCTCGTCCTCTACCGCCGCCGCGACGGCCAGGTGGCGGCGCTGGAGGACGCGTGCTGGCACCGGCTGCTGCCGCTGTCGATGGGCCGCCTGGACGGCGACCAGGTGGTGTGCGGGTACCATGGGCTGGTGTTCGATTCCGCTGGCCGCTGCACCCGGATGCCGGCGCAGGAGACCATCAACCCCTCGGCCTGCGTGCGCGCCTACCCGGTGGTGGAGAAGCACCGTCTGGTGTGGGTGTGGCCCGGCGACCCGGCCCGCGCCGACCCGGCCCGGGTGCCGGACTTCCACTGGAACGACGGCCTCGACTGGGTGGGGGAGGGCGGCACCTTCTACCACCTCGGCTGCGACTACCGCCTGGTGGTCGACAACCTGATGGACCTGACCCACGAGACCTATGTCCACGCCGGCAGCATCGGCGACGAGGCGATCACCCGGGTGCCGTTCGAGGTCACCCACACCGACCGCACCGTCACCGTGACGCGGTGGATGGAGGGCATCCAGCCGCCGCCCTTCTGGGCCCGGCTGCTGGGCCGCCCCGGGGCGGTGGACCGCTGGCAGATCATCCGCTTCGAAGCGCCCGGCATCGTCGCCGGCGACGTCGGCGTCGCCCTCGCCGGGACGGGGGCCCGCCGGGGCGACCGCTCCCAGGGGGTGAACGGCCATTTCCTGGCCGCCCTGGCCCCGGCGACCGCCACCACCTGCCACTATTTCTGGAACTTCGTCCGCAACTTCCGCACCGGCGACGCGGATCTGACCCGGGCCCTCACCGTCGGGCACGTCAACGACGGCAAGGGCGTCTACGACCAGGACGTGGTGGTGCTGGAGGCCCAGCAGAGGGCCATCGAGCGGCGTGCCCGCCAGCCGTTCTACGACCTCAACATCGACGCCGGCGCCTTGTGGGCGCGCCGCCTGGTGGAACGGATGATGCGGGACGAGGGCGGTGGCGCCGCGGCGCCGCGGGCGGCCGCGGAATGAGCGGGACGACGGCACCGGGCGACTGGCGCGCCGCGCGGCTGCGGGCGGTGGCCGATCTGACCGCCGATGTGCGGCGGTTCGAGATCGTCCCCGACGGGGCGTTCGTGCCGCCGGCCCCGGGCTGCCACGTCCAGGTCGGCGTACTGGTCGACGGCCGGCCGGACACCCGCTGCTACTCCGTGCTCGGCGACGGGCCCGGCGACGCCTACCACATCGCGGTCAAGCGCATGCCCGACGGACGCGGCGGCTCGGCCTATCTGTGGGGCCTGGAGCCCGGGGCGCGGCTGCGCCTCGCCGGGCCGCGCAACCTGTTCGAGCTGGCGCGCGGCCGCCCCCACTACCTGCTGGTGGCCGGCGGCATCGGCATCACGCCGATCCACAGCATGGCCCTCGCCCTGGCCGACGCGGCGGCCGACCTGCGCCTGCTCTACGCCGTCCGTACGGCCGGCGACCTTGCGCTGGCCGACCCGCTGCGCGCGCGACTCGGCGCGCGGCTGGAGACCTTCGTGGAGGAGGAGGGCCGGACGATCGACCTGGAGGCGGCCGTCGCCGCGCTGCCCGACGGGGGCGAACTCTACGTCTGCGGCCCGCTCGGCCTGCTCGACGCGGCGCGGCGCGCCTGGGCGGCGGCCGGCCGCCCCGTCGGCGGGCTGCGGTTCGAAACCTTCGGCAACACCGGCCGCCACCCGGCCGAGGACTTCACCGTGCGCATCCCGCGGCTGGGCCGCACGGTCGCGGTGCCGCGCACCCGCACCCTGCTGGAGGCGCTGGAGGCCGCCGGCGTGGAGATGATCTTCAACTGCCGGCGCGGCGAGTGCGGGCTGTGCGCCGTCCGCGTGCTCGCGGTGGACGGCGCGCTGGACCACCGCGACGTGTTCTTCAGCGACGCCCAGAAGGCCGCCGGCGATCGCCTGTGCACCTGCGTGTCGCGGGCCGTCGGGGGCGCCATCACCATCGACACCGCCGACCGCTAAGCAGGTGTCGCCGGATCGGGCCACAGGCCCGGCCCGGCGACACCTGGGACTCGGTGGTTTTGCAGGGTTTCCGAGCCCGCCCATGGGTGGGCGGCGTTCGGAATACGTGCTTAGGGGCGGCATCTGCAGGGTCGCGCGGTGCGCTCTGCACCGCGGGGGTCGCACCGCCGCCCGCGGTCGAGGGCCCGACGGAACAGGGGAACCTCCGCCCTATGCGCGCTGCCGCGGGTTTTGATAGGATGCGGGGCATTTCATCCGTTCCGCATCAAAGGCGCCTGTGGCCATGACCGGCCCCGTCGACCCACACCTCGACTTCACGATCCTCGATGCCCTGGACAGCGGTACGGTGGTCCTCGATCGGGACCACCGGGTGATGCACTGGAACGCGTGGATGGCCACGGCGTCGGGCCGCGGCGGCGCCGATCTCGTCGGGCGACCGCTGTGGGACGTGTTTCCGGATCTCGGGGCGATGCGGCTGCGCGATGCCGTGGGCGACGCCCTGGAGGCCGGGTTCGCCAGCCAGATGACCGCGACGCTCCACGGCCGCATCTTCCCGCTGGCCGCCGGCGACGGCCGGCCGCTGATCCACAACGTCGTGGTCCGCCGCCTCGAGCGCGCCGGCAGCGTGCTGTGCCTCATCCAGGTCCACGACGTCACCGCGCGCTGGGAGACGGAGCAGGCGCTGCGGCGCAGCGAGCTGCGGGCGCGGGGCCAGCTGGCCGAACTGGAGGCGGTCTACCGCACCGCGCCGATCGGCCTCGGCCTGTTCGACCGCGACATGACCTTCCTGCGCCTCAACGAGGCGCTGGCGGAGATGAACGGGCTGCCCGTGGCGGAGCATCTCGGCCGCAACGTCTGGGACGTCCTCCCGTCCCTGCGCCCGGTCGCCGGCCCCCTGTTCCAACGGGCCATCGACACCGGGGAGGTGGTCCGCGGCATCGAGCTGTGGGGCACCACGCCGCGCCAGCCCGGCGTCGAACGCTGCTGGATCGAGGATTTCTACCCGCTGAAGGACGACAGCGGGGCGGTGTTCGCGGTCGGCGTCATGGTGCGCGAGGTGACCGAGCAGAAGCGCCTGGAGGAGCGCGCGCGCCTGCTCAACGCGGAGCTCGGCCACCGCATCAAGAACCTGTTCGCCATGATCGGCGCGCTCATGCACCAGTCGGCCCGCGGCGCCACCTCGATCGACGACTTCGTGGCGCGGTTCGGCGGGCGCGTGGACGCGATGGCGGCGGCGCAGGACCTGCTGACCGCCGGGCCGGAGGGGGCCGACGTGCCGCTGTCGTCCCTGGTGGCGACGGCTTTGGCGCCGTTCGCCGGGGAGCAGGGGCGGCTCCGGATCGACATCGCCGAGATCGGGGTGGGCGCCCATCTGGCCAGCGACCTGGCGCTCGCCCTGCACGAACTGGCGACCAACGCGACCAAGTACGGGGCGCTGTCGCGGGCGGGCGGCCAGGTGTCCATCACCGGCCGCGTCGAGGAGACCGGGGGCGTCCGCCGGCTCGGTCTGGACTGGCAGGAGGCCGGCGGGCCGCCGGTCGCGGCGCCGGCGCGCAAGGGGTTCGGAACCCGGCTGCTGGAGCGCACCATCACGGCCCGGCCGGGGGCCCGGGTCGCCATGGAGTGGCGGCCGGACGGCCTGGTCTGCCGCATCGTCGTGCCCCACGAAGGGTCGGGTGGGGTAGGGTGAGGCACGGCCAGGACACACCCGGAGGCGGCAGCAGGGCGACGACACCGGCGGGCGACGGGTTCCGGCTCGACGGCGCGCGGCGCATCCTGGTGCTCAAGCTCGACGAGATCGGGGATTTCGTGCTGGCGACGCCCTTCCTGCGGGGCTTGCGGGCCAGCGCGCCGCAGGCGCGCATCCATCTGGTGGTCCGCCCCGCGGTGGTGCCGCTGACCGCGCGGTGCCCCCATGTCGACGCCGTGGTGACGCCGGCCGGCGACCTCGCCGGCGACCTGGCCGGCGGCCGGCTCGATGTCCGTGGCCGCACGCCCGACGACCTCAAGGCCTTCGCGGCCGACTTTCGCGCCGGCTTCGACCTGGCGGTCACCGCCCGCTACGATTTCGACCGCCACGGTGCCGCGACCCTGGCCAGCGCCTCGCGGGCGCCGGTGCGGCTGGGCTACGCCGAGGCGGTGACGCCGTGGAAGGCGGAGGCCAACCGGGGGTTCGACGCGGCCTACACCCACCGGCTGCCAGGCGCCGCGCCGCGCCACGAGGTGCAGCACGGCCTGGCGCTGCTGGAGGCGCTGGGCGGCGCGGATCCCGCGGCAGGGCTGGGATCGCCGGTGGAGCTGTGGCCGGCCGAGGCCGACCGGACCGCCGCCGGCGCCCTGCTGGCCGCCGCCTGTCCGGGGGGCGTGCCGGCGCGGCTGCTGGCCCTGGCCCCGACCACCGCCGGCCCGCGGCGCAACATGCCGGTCGACCGCTTCGCCGCCCTGGTCGCCGCCCTGGCCGCCGCCCTGGCCGGGGACGGGGAGCGCGGCGCGGCGGACGGGATCGTGATCGTCGGCGCCGAGGATGGCAGGGCGCGCGCCGCGGCGCTCGCCGCGGCGCTGGGCGGCGCGGTGCCCGGCCTGCCCGTCGCCGACCTCACCGGGCGGACCGGCGTCGCCGTCGCCGCGGCGGTGCTGGAACGGGCGGTGGCGCTGGTCGGCATGGACTCCGGCCCCGCCCACCTGGCCGCGGCGCTCGGCGTGCCGGTGGCGGTTCTGAGCGCCCATCCCGCGGGTGGCGACCCCAACGACCTCCATGCGCCGGAGCGTTTCCGCCCCTGGTCGCGGCGGGCCGTGGTGATCCGGCCGGACCGGGCGGTCCCGCCCTGCACCGCCGCCTGCCGGGGTGCCGAGGCCCACTGCATCGCCGCGATCGACCCCGCCGCCGCGGCCGAGCGCATCGCCGACGCCCTCCGCCTGTGGCGCGGGTAGGAACCGCGACGCCCGCCATCGGTGCCGGCCCCCTCGGGAGACGGCGCAACGGGGCCGGCGGGGCCGGCGAGGGTCAGGCGGCGACCGTCCAGAGGTCCGCCAGTTCCAGCATGCGCCGCTCGATCGCCAGCAGGGCCTTGCGGGTTTCAATGCCGTCGCTGGCGTGACCGAGCTGGCGCACGCGCGCGATCGCCCGATGCGCGGCGTCGCGGCGTCTCCGCTCCTCGTCCGTCATCCGCCTCTCCGTGGACCCCGACGAATGCGTCGTGAGCATACGAACGTACGGGCAAGCGGCGGCGCGATGAAGAGAGAAAATATTCCGGCGGCACACCCTTCGGGTGCATATCGCCATATGGACGGCGCGGCGGAAGGAGGCCGCGTCACGCGACGCCGAACACCGCACCCAGGTCGATTTCGGCGCCGGAAGGGGCGTCCAACGCCAGCCCCGCCTCGATCTCGGCCAGATGGTCGTCGAGCAGGCGTTGGGCGCCCGCGGTGTCGCCGGCCGCCAGGGCGTCGACGATGCGCCGGTGCTCGCCCGCCGAGCAGCCCGGCGTCGGGCGGCTCTCGTAGGCGGCGATGGCCAGCGACGAGCGGCGGACCAGCGCGTCGAGGAACACCGTCAACGTGCCGTTGCCGGCCAGCTCGGCCAGCAACAGATGGAATTCGCCGGACAGCCGGATCATCGCCTTGCGGTCGCCGGCCGCCTCCGCCGCGCCCTCCTTCTCCAGGTGGACCCGCAGCCGCGCCGCCGCCGCCGCGGGCAGGCCGGCGCCGCTTCGGGTGAGGCGGGCGACCAGGCCGCGCTCGACCACCCGGCGCGCCTCGAACACCTCCCGCGCCTCCGCCACCGACGGGGTGGTGACGAAGGCGCCGCGGTTGGGCCGCAGGGTGACGATGCCACGCTCCGACAGCAGGCCGAGCGCGCTGCGCACGCGGGCGCGGCTGACGCCGAACACGCCGGCCAGCCGCTCCTCGGTCAGCTTGGTGCCCGGGGGCAGGCGCCGGTCGGCGATGGCGTCGGCGATGCGCCGGGCGATCGCCTCCTGCAGGTCGGGGCGGGACGGCGAAGTCGGTGGGCGTGCCGCGCGCTCCCGTGGCGCCTTCATGGGCGGTGTTCCGGTGTGGTGACGACCCTAGGCAAAGTGTAGACAATCCACCGGCCGCGCGCCACCGTCGTCGGCGCGCTGCTGATCAGCGTGCGCCGCGGCCCGAAGCGCCGCCCAGGCGGGCACAGCGCCTGAATTGGCGCCAAAATGCCAAAAATCGCGCCACTCACGGGCCGGGTTCGGACGAAAGACGAATGGAATCCGGGGCACCTCATTCGGCATGGTTCCTGCACGGTGTCCGATAAATTGTCGACAATCCGCGCGAGGAGGGGCCGAGATGCCAGGTGGAGCCGCCGTCGAGCTGATCGCACTGACCAAGGCCTACGGACGCACCGTCGCGGTCGACTCCATCGACCTGAAGATCCCCGCGGGATCGTACTGTTGCCTGCTGGGTCCCAGCGGCTGCGGCAAGACCTCCACCTTGCGGATGATCGCCGGCCACGAGGACGTCAGCGCCGGCGACCTGCTGATCGGCGACGCGGTGATGAACGACGTGCCGCCGGCGCGGCGCGGCACCGCCATGATGTTCCAGAGCTACGCCCTGTTTCCCCACCTCGACTGCGTCGACAACGTCGCCTTCAGCCTGAAGATGAGGGGCGTCGGGGTGGCCGAGCGGCGCGACCGCGCGGGCGCGATGCTGGACCTGGTGCACATGGGCGCCTACGCCGCCCGCCTGCCGGCCCAGCTGTCCGGCGGCCAGCAGCAGCGGGTGGCCCTGGCCCGCGCGCTGATCACCGAGCCGTCGGTGCTGCTGCTCGACGAGCCGCTGTCGGCGCTCGACCCGTTCCTGCGCGACCGCATGCGCGAGGAGCTGAAGCGCCTGCAGACCGACCTCGGCATCACCTTCGTGCACGTCACCCACAGCCAGGCCGAGGCGATGGCCCTGGCCGATCTGGTGGTGGTGATGAACGACGGCCGGATCGAGCAGGCCGCCCCGCCGCGCGACCTCTACAACCGGCCGCGCACCGCCTTCGTCGCCCGCTTCCTGGGCGGGCACAACGTGCTCGACCTCGGCGACGGCGGTCCGGTCGCGGTGCGCGCCGACCGCATCGCCCTGTCCGACCCCGACGCCCCGCCCGAGGGCGCCGACGTCCACCGCGACGGGGTGGTCCGGGCCTTCGAGTACCACGGCGCGCTGGTCCAGCTCAGCGTCGACCTGCCGGGCTCCGTCGACCTCACCGTCATCCTCGACGAAGCCCAGTATTTCGCCGCCCCGTTCCCGGTCGGCGCGCGGGTCTGCGCCGGCTGGCGCCACGCCGACACGCACCGGCTCCACGCCTGAGCCGCGCCACCGCCGACACCCCGCCCCACCCCACCACACGCCGACCATGAGGAGAGAGGGACCGATGAAGAAGACCGATACCGGCACCGCCGCCACGCCGACCGGCCTGTCGCGCCGCACCGTGCTGAAGGGGACGGCCGCGGCCGCCGGCGTCGCCGTCGGCTCCGGGGCCATCACCGGCTTCCCGACGATCTGGGCGCAGAACATCAAGGACGTCACGCTGCGCCAGTTCGGCACCGGCGTCTCCAACCTCAACGCCGTCGCCGAAAAGGTGAAGGAGGACCTGGGCTTCACCTTGCAGATGACGGCGCTGGATTCCGACGCCGTGGCCCAGCGTGCCGTCACCCAGCCCAAGTCCTACGACATCGCCGACATCGAGTACTGGATCTGCAAGAAGGTCTTCCCGGCCGGCGTCATGCAGCCGATGGACGTGTCGAAGATCCGCTATTTCGACAAGATCGTGCCGATCTTCGTCACCGGCAAGCTGACACCGGAGAGCAAGATCGCCCAGGGCACCGCGCCGCACACCGTGGGCTTCGTCGAGGGCAAGGAGTCGACCACGTTCGCCACCGCGCCGACCAACTGGATGACCCTGATCCCGACCATCTACAACGCCGACACGCTGGGCATCCGCCCCGACCTGGTGGGCCGCCCGATCACCACCTGGGCCGACCTGCTCGACCCCGCCTTCAAGGGCAAGGCGTCGCTCCTCAACATCCCCTCCATCGGCATCATGGACGCCGCCATGGTCTGCGAGGCCATGGGCAAGGTGACCTACGGCGACAAGGGCAACATGACCAAGGAGGAGATCGACAAGACCCTCGCCGTCATGACCGAAGCCAAGAAGGACGGCCAGTTCCGGGCCTTCTGGAAGACCTTCGACGAGAGCGTCAACCTGATGGCCTCGGGCGAGGTGGTGATCCAGTCCATGTGGTCGCCGGCGGTCGCCGCGGTGCGCGCCAAGGGCATCGCCTGCACCTACCAGCCGCTCAAGGAAGGCTACCGCGCCTGGGGCGGCGGGCTCGGCATCGCCAAGCACCTGTCCGGCCTGGAGCTGGAGGCGGCCTACGAGTACATCAACTGGTACCTTTCCGGCTGGGTCGGCGCCTACCTCAACCGCCAGGGCTACTACAGCGCCGTGCTCGACACCGCCAAGGACCACATGAGCGCCGACGAGTGGGCCTTCTGGATGGAGGGCAAGCCCGCCAAGATCGACATCCTCAGCCCCGAGGGCAAGGTCATGGAGAAGGCCGGCGCGGTGCGCGACGGCGGCTCCTTCACCGAGCGCATGGGCGCGGTCGCCTGCTGGAACGCGGTCATGGACGAGGACCGCTACATGGTCCGCAAGTGGAACGAGTTCATCGCTGCGTAGGGACGGCCGACCGCGTGGCCGCGCCGGGCGGGGACCCGGCGCGGCGACCCTTGCACACCCCACCTCCGGAGCCGACGCCATGACCGTCACCGCCACCTCCGCGGCCGCCACGGCCGCCCCGCCGGCCGCGGCGAGTCGCGGGTCGGCGTCCCGGCTGGGGGCGCGCGTCGCCCCCTATCTCCAGGCGGCGCCGCTCACCCTGGTGCTGCTGGTCTTCCTGCTGTTCCCGATCCTGACCATCGTCGCCGTCAGCTTCTGGGACTACGACAGCATCCGCATCTACCCGGATTTCATCTTCCTCAACTACGAGGAGCTGATCGCGTCCTCCGTGACCTGGAAGATCTACCTCAACACCGTGAAATACACGGTGCTGGCCTGGGCCTTCACCTTCGTGATCGGCTTCACCGTGGCCTATTTCCTGGCGTTCCATGTCCGCTCGGTGACGTGGCAGATGGCGCTGTTCCTGCTGTGCACCATCCCGTTCTGGACCTCCAACATCATCCGCATGATCGCCTGGATCCCCTTCCTGGGCCGCAACGGCCTGATGAACCAGGGGCTGATCGGCATCGGCGCGATCGACGAGCCCTTGGAGTTCCTGCTGTTCTCCGACTTCGCGGTGGTGCTGGCCTATGTCCACCTCTACACGCTCTTCATGGTGGTGCCGATCTTCAACGCCATGATGCGGATCGACCGGGCCCTGATCGAGGCGGCGCACGACGCCGGGGCGAACGGCCGGCAGATCCTGTGGAACATCATCCTGCCGCTGTGCAAGCCGGGCATCGCCATCGGCTCGATCTTCGTCATCACCCTGGTGATGGGCGACTTCATCACCGTGCGGCTGATGAGCGGCGGCCAGAGCGCCTCGGTCGGGCTGATGATCGCCAACGCCATCTCGCTGCTGCAGTACCCGGCGGCCGCCGCCAACGCGGTGGTGCTGCTGCTGGTCGTCACCATCATGGTCGCCACCCTGCTGCGCGTCGTCGACATCCGCAAGGAGCTGTAGCCATGCAGACCAGCCCGCGCCGCGGCGCCGCCTTCTACGCGCTGGCGGCCTTCTTCGCGCTGTTCGTCCTGTTCCTCTACGGACCCACGATCACCATCGCCATCCTGTCCTTCCAGGGGCCGGAGGGCGGGCTGACCTTCCCGATGAACGGGGTGTCCGTGCACTGGTTCGGCAACCTGTTCGAAACCCAGGCGGTGGGCGATTTCGGCGGCTCCTTCACCCGGTCCCTGCTGCTCGGCCTGGTGGTCATGGTGCTGACGGTGGTCGTCTCGGTGACCGCCGGCTTCGCCTTCCGGCGCGGCTTCCGCGGCAGCACCACGCTGTTCTACCTGGCCATCTCGAGCCTGGTCATCCCGTCGATCCTGATCAGCCTGGGCATCGGGCTGATGTTCAACATCCTGGGGCTGGAGCCGGCCTGGTACAGCTCGGCGCTGGGCGCCCACCTCACCTGGACGCTGCCCTTCGGCCTGCTCATCGTCTTCGCCATCTTCAACCGCTTCGACCGCAGCTTCGAGGAGGCGGCCCGCGACCTCGGCGCCGGACCCTGGCAGACGGTGCGCCACGTCGTCCTGCCGATCATCCTGCCCAGCCTGGTGGGCGTCGCCCTGTTCGGCTTCACCCTCAGCTACGACGAGTTCGCCCGCACCCTGATGACGGCCGGATCCTACAACACCCTGCCGCTGGAGATCTACGGCATGACCACCAACGTCACCACGCCCGTGCTCTACGCGCTGGGCACGCTGACCACCGGCTTCTCGTTCCTGGTGATCGGCGGGGCGCTGGCCATGGTGGTGGCCCTGCGCCGCCGCCGGGCGGGACGGTGAGCCAGGCCATGCGCATCCACGTCGTCAACCCCAACACCACCGCCTCGATGACCGCCAAGATCGCCGCGGCGGCGGCCCGGGCGGCGGCGGCCGGAACCGAGATCGTCGCCGGCACCCCGGCCATGGGGCCGGCCTCCATCGAGGGGCACTACGACGGCGCCCTGGCGGTGCCCGGCCTGCTGGCGGAGATCGCCCGCGCCGAGGCCCAGGGGGTGGCGGGACACGTCGTCGCCTGCTTCGACGACACCGGACTGGACGCTGCGCGCTGCCGCGCCTCGGTCCCCGTGGTCGGCATCGGCGAGGCGGCGTTCCACCTCGCCGCGCTGGTCGCCGGGCGGTTCAGCGTGGTCACCACCCTGGAACGCTCGATCCCGGTGATCGAGCACAACCTGATGCGCTACGGGCTGGACCGCCGGTGCGCCCGGGTGCGGGCCGCCGAGGTGCCGGTGCTGGCGCTCGAGGAGCCGGGCTCCGACGCGCGGGCGCGCATCGCCGCGGAGATCGCCTGCGCCGTGGCGGAGGACCGGGCCGAGGCGGTGGTGCTGGGCTGCGCCGGCATGGCCGACCTCGCCGCGGCGCTGGCCGAGGAGCACGGGCTGCCGGTGATCGAGGGTGTCGGCGCCGCGGTCAAGCTGGTGGAGGCACTGGCGGCGCTCGGCCTCAGGACCTCCACCCTGGGCGGCTACGCGCGGCCGCGGCCGAAGCCCTACGACGGGCTGATGGCGGGGTTTGCGCCGGCGGGGTGACCGGATAGGCTGGGGGTCTCGCAACGGAGGCGCCCCATGATCCGCACCGCACCGGACCTGTCCCTGTTCTCGCTGGAAGGCAAGGTCGCCCTGGTCACCGGCTCCGGCCGCGGGCTCGGCCTCGCCATCGCCCGGGCCATGAACCGGGCCGGGGCGCACGTCCTGCTGAACGGCCGCGACGCGGCCCGGCTGGAGGCGGTGGCCGCCGGCCTCGCCGGCGGACCCGCCCCGGTGTCGGTGCTGGCCTTCGACGTGGCCGACCGGCCGGCGGCCGGCGCCGCCATGGACCGCATCGCCGCCGAGCACGGCCGGCTCGACGTGCTGGTCCAGAACGTCGGGCAGCGCAACCGCAAGCCCCTGGAGGCCTTCACAGACGAGGAGATCCTGGCGCTCCTCACCACCGACCTGGGAGCGGCCCTGGCGCTGGCCCGCGATGCGGCCCGGCTGATGCTGGCGCAGGGCGAGGGGCGGCTGATCGCCGTCACCTCCATCGCCGGGCAGGTCGCCAAGGCGGGCGACGCCGTCTACACCGCGGCCAAGGCGGGGCTTGCCGGCATGGTCCGCGCGCTGGCGGTGGAGTACGGCCCCCACAACCTGACCAGCAACGCCATCGCCCCCGGCTTCTTCGCCACCGAGACCAACATGGGGATCGTCAACGACCCCGCGGCGAGCGCCTATTTCGAGCAGCGCACGCCGTTGGGCCGCTGGGGCCGCCCCGACGAGATCGCCGGGGCGGCGGTGTTCCTGGCGTCCCCCGCGGCCAGCTACGTGAACGGCCACGTGCTGGTGGTCGACGGCGGCGCCACCATCCAGATGTGAACGCGGCCCAGATGTGAACGCGGCCCAGATGTGAATTCGGGCCAGATGTGAATCCGGCGGCGAGCGGCGCCACCGGTCAGGGGTTGGCGGCCGACGGTTGTCGCCTCGGCCAATGGTAATATTCTTTAAGCGAAGGGACTTTTCTTCAAGGTGCTGGATTCCGCAGCAGAATGTCTGCTGCCGCCGTGTTTCGCACTCCATGGAAAACGCGCGACGACGCGTCCGGTTTTGCTTCCTTTCCAGGGCCGTTTGGCTATCTTCCCTGGTGGATCGATGGAATGGTCACGGAGGAGACGACGGCAATGCCACTGTCGAAGATACGGGAATTCATGCGCATGGAGGCTGCGGGCGGCATCGTCCTGGTGCTGGCCTCGGTCGTTGCGCTGGTGTGGGCCAATTCCCCGGGCGGCTGGCTGTACGTCGGCTTGCTCGACACGCCGGTGGCGGTCCAGGTCGGCGCGCTGGCGATCGCCAAGCCGCTGATCTTGTGGATCAACGACGGTCTGATGGCGGTGTTCTTCCTGCTCGTCGGGCTGGAGATCAAGCGCGAGGTGCTGGAAGGGGAGCTGTCGAGCCTGAGCAAGGCGGCGCTGCCCGGCATCGCCGCGGTGGGTGGCATGGCGGTGCCGGCGGCGGTCTATCTGGTCTTCACCGCCGGCGACCCGGTGGCGATGAACGGCTGGGCGATCCCGGCGGCGACCGACATCGCCTTCGCGCTGGGCGTGCTGGCCCTGCTGGGCACCCGCGCCCCGGCGTCGCTGAAGATCTTCCTGCTGGCGCTGGCCATCATGGACGACCTCGGTGCCATCATCATCATCGCGCTGTTCTACACCGCGGACCTGTCGCTGACCGCGCTGGGGCTGGCCGGCGTCGGCCTCGCCGCCCTGGTCGCGATGAACCGCGCCGGCGTGATGCGGCCCGCCGCCTACATCCTGGTCGGCGTGTTCTTGTGGGTGTGCGTGCTGAAGTCGGGCGTCCACGCCACCCTGGCCGGCGTTGCCACCGCGCTGGCGGTGCCCCTGCGCACGCCCGCGGGCAAGACGCACGAGCACGCGCCGCTGCTGCACCTGGAGCACATGCTGCATCCGTGGGTGGCGTTCGGCATCCTTCCGGTGTTCGCCTTCGCCAACGCCGGCGTGTCGCTGGCCGGGCTGTCCTTCGCCTCCCTGCTGGAACCGGTGCCGCTGGGCATCGCGCTCGGCCTGTTCCTGGGCAAGCAGGTCGGCGTCATGCTGTTCACCTGGGTCGCCGTGCGCGCCGGGGTCGGTGCGCTGCCGGCCGGGGCGAACTGGGTTCAGTTCTACGGCATGGCCCTGCTGACCGGCATCGGCTTCACCATGAGCCTGTTCATCGGCGGCCTCGCCTTCACCGGCGATGGCTATGGGGCCGCGGTGCGCATCGGCGTGCTGAGCGGGTCGCTGCTGTCGGCGGTCGCCGGATACCTGGTGCTGGTCCTGGCCGCCCCGGCGGCGGCCCCCGCCGTGGGCCGCCCGGCCGAGTGACGGCCGGCGCCTTCCCCGTTGCTGCGGCGGCGGGTCCCGCGCATAATCCCCCCCCGTCCGCAGAAGCGGACGGCAACGGGGGAGGGCGTGCGTGCGCCAGGGCCGGCATCTGCGGATCGCCATAGGGGACACGTGCTGCGCCGCACCGACCGGGACCGTCGCCGCGATCGCCGAAGCGGGGCCGGTGACCCCCTTCCCGCTGCCGGTGCCCGACACCGCGGCGGGGCGGGCGGAGGGGGTGGGCACCGCCGGCGGCGAGCCCATGCTGCAGCACGCGGCGGCCGGCACCGCCGCGGCGGGCGGCCATGTGCTGATCTGCAGCGGCGTGGAGGGCTGCCTCCTGGGCGTGCGCGTCGACCGCGTCCAGGGTCTGCTCGACGACGGCGCGGCCGCCGGCCTGCCCCGCCTCGACGTCGAGGCCGTCATGGGGCGCGCGACCGCCGCGATCCGCCGGCGACCCCCGTCCCCCGACGGCCCGCGGCGGCCGGCGGCGGCGGGCGTCCCCCTTCTTCTGGCGACCGCCGCCGGGCGGACCGTCGGCATTCCCGCCGCCGAGGTCCGCGGCGTCGCCGCGGTCGAGCGGCTGTTCCCCGCGTCGGGCGGCGGCCCCCTGCTGGCGGTGGTCGAGGGACGCCTGCGGGCGGCGCGCGCCCTGTCCGACCGTCCCGAGGCCGCGGCCTGGGCGGTGCTTCCCGCCGACGATCCGACGGCCCCGGTGCTGCTCGTCGACCGGGCCGCCGCCCTGGCCGTGGCCGATCCCGCCGCGGTGTGCGCCGCCGCGTCCGAGGACGGCTCGCCGCGGTCGTGGTGGATCGGCCCCGGCGGCACCCTGGTGGAGATCCTGGCCACCGCCCCGCTGGCGACGGCCGTGGCGCGGCCCGGCGGCGCGGGGCCCGCCGGCCCGCCGCCGGAGACCGCCCTGCACCTGCGCAGCGGGCGCCATCACCTGCTGGTGCCGGCGGCCTGGGTGCGCCACACCGCCCGTCCCGCCGACCTGCCCCCCCGGTCCGCCATGCGCTGCGACCGCCGGACCGCCCTTCCCGTGGTCGACCTGCGCCGCCTGCTGGACGGCGCCGCCGGCCCGCCGGCCCGCCGCGCCGCGGTGCTGGCGCCCGCGGGTGCCGCCGCCGTCGTCGTCCTGGCGGACGACGCCACCCTGGTGTCGCTGCCGCCGGGCGCCCGCCGTGCCCTCTTCGCCCCACCGCCGCTGGACGCCCTGTTCGACGCCGTCGCCGCCGACCCGGAGACGGCGGGCTGGCGGTTCTGCGTGCGCCCGGGGATCGCCTTCGCCGGCCTGCCCGCCGCGTTGCGGCGCCGGGTCGCCCGCGCGGTGGTCGGTTGGCTGGCCGAAACCGACCCGCTCGGCGGCCGGGCGGAACCCGCCGCCGTGGCGCCGCGCATCCCCGAACCGGCCTGACCCCGCCACTCCCCGCACCGCCTTCCCCCGCCCCGGCCCCAGCGAGACCGACGACCGATGTTACAGTCCATTCGAGCCAAACTGCGCTTCACCCTGGTCGCGCTGACCCTGCTGTTCGCCGGGGCCGGCGCCATGACCCTGGTGCGCCAGCAGGCGCTGAACGACCTGCTGCACGACCTTCAGGACCGGGTGCTGCCGAGCATCGTCGCCACCGGCGCGATCAACACGGCGACCAGCGACTACCGCCTGGCCGAGATCATCCATGCCGGCAGCTCGGCGCCCGCGGAGGCCGCGGCGGCGGGCCGGGAGATGGAGCGCCTGCGCGTGCTCATCGCCGAGCTGCGCGAGCGGTACGAGGTGCAGATCGACGAGCCGGAGGAGCGGGCGGTCTACGCGGTGTTCCAGGAGCAGTTCGTCGCCTACATGCAGGCCAGCGAGCGCGTCGCCGCGCTGGTCGCATCCGGCGCCCGGGACGAGGCGCTGCACGCCCTGATCGGCGCGTCGCCGCTGTTCGCCGGGTTCAGCTCCGACCTCGACCGGCTGGTCACCCTGAACCAGCAGCGCAGCGTCGACGTCACCCGGAGGGCCGACGGCGTGCTGACCCACAGCCGCACCATCGCCTCGATCGCCATCGCGGTGTTGGTGTCGTGCTGCCTGCTGGCCATGCGCGCGTTGGACCGGCGGGTGTCCCGCCCCCTGGCGGAGCTGTCCGCCGCCGCCCGCAACCTCGCCGACGGCCGGCTGGAACCGCCCGCCGCCGCCCTGACCGAACGGCGGGACGAGGTGGGGGATGTGGGCCGCGCGGTCGCCGCGGCGGCGGATTCGGTGCGGCGGATGACCGGCGACCTCGCCGACCTGACGGCGGCGGCCGGCGCGGGCATGCTGTCCTCGCGCCTCGACGCCGAGGCCCACAAGGGCGACTACGGCACCCTGGTGCGCGGCGTCAACGCGCTGATCGAGGCCCTGTCGCGGCCCCTGCACGAGGTGGCCGAGGTGATGCAGCGCGTCGCGTCCGGCGACCTCAAGGGACGCATGAGCGGCGCCTACGAGGGGGAGCTGCGGGCCCTGAAGGCCAACCTCAACCGCAGCCTCGACTCCCTGGTCGGCTTGCTGGGCGAGCTGTCGACGGTGTCGGGCGAGCTGGCCCACGGCAACCTCTCGGTGCAGATCGCCGGAACCTATCAGGGCGAGTTCGCCCAGCTGCGCACCAACGTCAACCGGGCCGTGTCCCAGCTCCGCGACACGCTCCTGGAGGTCCAGGACCACACCCAGCACGTCGCCGCGGCGGCCACCGAGACGGCCGCGGCGGCGCGTCAGGTGCTGATGGGTGCGGCGACCCAGACGGCCACGCTCAACGAGGTGGCCACCGCCATCACCGCCGCCGCCTCGGCGGCGGAGGCCGTGTCGGGCCGGGCCGAGCGCAGCAGCCAGGTGGCCCGCGGTGCCGCGGAGCTGGCGCAGAGCGGCCATCAGGCGCTGGAGCGGCTGGTCGCCACGGTGGAGCGGGTGGCCGGGGCCCAGGAGCGGATCGAGCAGGCGATCACCCGGATCGCCCGCATCGCCGACAAGACCCACGTCCTCGCCCTCAACGCCGGCATCGAGGCGGTGCGCGCGGCCGAACAGGGCAGCGGTTTCGGCATCGTCGCCCACGAGATCGGCCGCCTCGCCGAGGACGCGGCCGAAGCGACGCGGGCCATCGAGACCATCATCGGCGACACCGCCGTGCTGATCCGCTCCGGCGTCGACGTCGCCGCCGACACCCAGGCGACCATGAACCGCCTGGCCACCGCCGCCGGGGAGAGCGGCTCGGCGGTGGAGGCCATCGCCCAGGTCATGGTGCAGCAGACCGGGGCGGTGCAGCAGCTCGCCGGCCAGGCCGACACCCTGCGGGCCGGCAGCCGCGACAACGTCGCCGCGGCCGAGCAGATCTCGGTCACCATGGAGGAGCTGGCCCGCATGGTGCATGCCACCAAGACCCAGATCGACCGCTTCACCCTGGTGTCCTGACCATGGCCGGCCCTGCGAGCGCCCCCGGCCCGGGGCTCCGTTACCGGATCGCCAAGCTGCTGGTGCCCGCCGTCATCAGCCTCCTGCTGGCGGCCGTGGTGTGGCTGGGCGGCGACGCCGTGCGGATGGTCGGGCTGCAGGCGCTGGAAAGCTCGGAGCAGGCGCTGGGCACCGTGCTCAGCGTGGCCGTGGTGATCTCGCTGGCGGTGCTGCTGCACCGGGTCGTCCACTACATCGTGTTGGAAGGGCTGGTGGTGCGCGCCACCGGCACGCCGGTGCCCAAGCTGCTGGTGCAGCTCTCCGCCCTGGTCATCGCCATGGTGGCCGTGGCGGTGATCGCGAGCTTCGTGTTCCACCAGGACCTGACGGCGCTGTGGGCCGCCTCCGGCGTCGCCGGCGTGGTCTTCGGCATGGCGCTGCGCGAGCTCATCCTCGACATCTTCAGCGGCCTGGCCCTCAACCTCGACCAGCCCATCCGCATCGGCGACAGCATCCAGATCAGCCGCACCGGCGAGCCGCAGATCACCGGGCGCGTGCTGGAGACGAGCTGGCGCAGCACCCGCCTGCACCTGGAGAACGACACCATCGCCATCGTTCCCAACAGCCGCATGGCCAGCGGCACCATCATCAACCTGTCCAAGCCCGACGCGGTGCTGGAGTTCATGCTTCCCGTCATCATCGACGCCGACGTCGACCCCGACCGCGTGCTGCGCGTGCTGGAGGGGGCGGCGCTGGCGGCGGCGGCGGAGTACGCCGAGCCCCGCGCCCCGGCGCCCTATGTGCGGCTGCGGGCGATCGGCCCGGCGGGGGTGGAGTACGGCGTCTACATCAACCCCACCGTGCCCATGCGCTACCGCGCCCGCAGCGCCACCTTGCGGGCGATGCTGCAGCACCTGGCCCGCGCCGGTCTGCGGCCGTCCTGGCCGAAGCTGACGGAGGAGCCGGGGCAGCGCGCCCCGTTGCCCCTGGGCGGCCCGCCGCCGGAGCAGGTGGCCCTGCTGCTCGGCGCCGTTCCCCTGTTCGCCGACCTGTCCGAGGAGGAACGGCTGGTGCTGGCGCGGCGCGGCCGCTTCCGCCGCCTGCCCGCCGACGCGACCCTGGCCCAGGCCGGGGAGACCGCGGTGTCGACGCTGCTCCTTCTGGAGGGGCTGATGATGACGCAGGCGGGGCGCGCCACCGCGCTGGGCGGCGCCCCGGCGGAGCCGCCGCGCCTGCTGGCGCCGGGCGCGCTGGTCGGCGCCGCCGCGTTCCTGATGAGCGGCAGCCACAGCCGCACCGTGCGCACCCGCACCGACGCCCTGTTGTGCGAGTTCGACCACGACGCCCTGGGCGCCCTCCTCGCGTGCCGCCCCGCCATCGCCGAGCAGCTCAGCCGGCGCGTCGCCGAACAGGTGATCGCCGACCAGCAGGGGCTGCCGGGCCGGGCGTTCGGCGCGGCGGCGGTGCAGGACCTGGCCGACGACGTGCACGGCAACCTGCGGCGGCTGTTCGCCGGGCGCGTCACGGGCTGAGCGCGCGCGCCGGCCGCGGCCCCCCGCCCGTATCCCGCCCGGCCCCCCGCCTGACCATCCGACGCCGCCGACCCGAGGTTCGCCCCGTGCCCACCATCATCCCCATCGACGATCCCGAGGACCCGCGCATCGCCGGCTATCGCGCTGTGCGCGAGCGCGACCTGGTCGGCCGCGAGGGCCTCTTCATGGCCGAGGGGACGGTGGTGCTGCGCCTGCTCCTGGCCTCGCCGCGCCACCGGGCGGTGTCGCTGCTGCTGGCCGAGAACCGGGTCGAGGCGCTGCGCCCGCTGCTGGCCGGGCTGCCCGAGGACGTTCCGGTCTACCGCGCCGGCCAGGCGGCGCTCGACGCCGTGGTCGGCTTTCCGCTCCACCGCGGCGTCCTGGCCCTGGCGCGGCCGGCGCCGCCGCCGACCCCCGACGACCTGCTCGCGGCCACGGCGTCGCGGGCGGTGGTGGCGGTGCTGGTGGGCATCGGCAACCACGACAACATGGGCGGGATCTTCCGCAACGCCGCGGCCTTCGGCGCCGCCGCCGTCCTGCTCGACGCCGGGTGCTGCGACCCGCTGTACCGCAAGGCGATCCGCGTCTCGGTGGGGGCCTGCCTGCGCGTGCCCTACGCCCGCCTGGAGCGTGGCAGCGATCCCCTGGCGGTGCTGGAGCGCCACGGCTTCGCCGCCGTCGCCCTGACCCCCGGCGGGGCGACGACGCTGGCGGCGTTGCCCCGGCCGGACCGGGTGGCCGCCCTGTTCGGCTCCGAAGGGCCGGGGCTGCCCGCCGGATTGCTGGCGCGGGCGCGGTCCGTGCGCATCCCCATGGCGGCCGGCTTCGATTCCCTGAACGTCGCAACGACCAGCGGCATCGTCCTGCACCACCTGGCCTGCGTGGCCCCGGCGGAAAAAACAACGCCAGGTGAGTGTTGAACCTGCCATGTTGTGCATCGCAAAAATGGGAATTGCCATCCGCCGGCGCTCTGCCCCATAGTTCGCGGTGTAAGTGGTCGGACCAGTCGGCGCCGGCCGGGCGCAGCAGGGGAGTTCAGCGTGGGCGAGGTGCAGGATCGGACGGACCCCGCCGCCGGCGGACGGCCCGGCGCGGGCGGGATCTGGGCCCGGCCGGAATCCCTGTGGGAGGCGACGGCCCCGCCGCCGCCGGCGTTGCCGGCCCTGGAGGAGACGGTGCGCGCCGACGCCGTGGTGATCGGCGGCGGCTTCACCGGGCTGTCCGCGGCGCTGCACCTGGCCGAGGCGGGCAAGCGGGTGGTGGTGGTGGAGGCCTCGGCGCTCGGCCGCGGCGCGTCGGGACGCAACAACGGCCAGGTCATCCCGACCCTGTCGCGCCCCGATCCCGACGACCTCGTGGCCCGCTTCGGCGCCGCCGACGGGGAGCGCTTCGTGGCGCTGGTGCGCGACAGCGCGGCGTACCTCTTCGACCTGGTGCGCCGCCACGGCATCGACTGCGCCGCCGAGCAGACCGGCTGGGTGCAGCCGGTGCACAGCCCGGGCCGCATGCGCATCGCCGAACGGCGGGTGGCGCAGTGGGGGCGGCGCGGCGCGCCGGTCCAGCTGCTGGACCGCGGCGCCGTGTCCGAGCTGCTGGGGTCGCGGGCGTGGTACGGCGGCTGGCTCAACCCCACCGGCGGACACATCAACCCGCTGGCCCTGGTGCGCGGCCTCGCCGGCACGGCGGTGGCGCAGGGGGCGCGCGTCTTCGTCGACTCCCCGGCCCTGGCGGTGGAGCGGCGGGGCGGCTCCTGGCACGTCCGCACCCCGCTGGGCGCCGTCGTCGCCGACGCCCTGGTGCTGGCCACCAACGCCTACACCGCGGGCATCTTCCCGGAGGTGCGGCGCGAGGTGGTGCCGGTGCTGTCGTGGCAGATGGCGACCGCGCCGCTCGAGGCCGGGGTGCGCCGCACCGTGGTGCCGGGCCGCCAGGCCATGTCCGACACCCACGGCGACCTCCGCTTCCTGCGCTACACCGCCGACCACCGGCTGGTCACCGGCGGGGCGCTGCTGGTGCCCTATGGCGGCCGCCGCCGCCTGCCGGGGATTGTCGGCGCCCGCCTGGCCGCCATGTTCCCGCAGCTGGGGCCGGTGCGCTTCGACCACGTGTGGAACGGCTACATCGGGATGACCACGGACTACACGCCGCGCGTCCACCGCCTGGGGCCGGGCGGCTTCGCCTGGGCCGGCTGCAACGGCCGCGGCGTGGCGCTCTCCATCTCGATGGGGCGGGAGCTGGCGGCGGCGGCGGCCGGCGCCGACCTCGACACCCTGGCCTTGCCCTTCACCGAGCCGCGGCCGCTGCCCGCCCATGGCGTGCTGCGCCGCGTCGGCCCCCTCAAGCTCGTGCTCTACCGGTGGCGCGACCGCCGGGAGATCGCGTGACCCCCAGCGACCGGAGACGATCATGACCGACACCCCCGCCGTTCCGGCGCCCGACTACCCCGTGCTGCTGCGCAACGCCTACGGCATGCGCGCGGCCGCCTACGCCCACATGTTCGACGTCCTGCGCGAGCGTTTCGGCGACGCGGTCGCGCTGGAGGTCGGCCGGGAATCCACCCGCCGCCTGGGCGAGAGCATGGGCGTGAGGTTCCAGGGCTTCGGCCCCGACGACCTCACCGGCCTGTGCAGCGCCTTCCTGGACGGCATCCCCAACCGCGACACCATGTTCGCCCCGGAGATCCTGCGCTGCGACGACGAGCGGCTGGAGATCCAGTTCCACCGCTGCCCCCTCAAGGAGGCGTGGGAGGCCCAGGGCCGCAGCCCCGAGGACGTGGAGCTGCTGTGCCAGATGGCCGGGGCCATCGACGGCGGCCTGTTCGAGACCGCCGGGTTCACCTTCAAGGGCACGACGTGGGCGCCCGGCCAGGAGGGCTGCTGCCGCCTGATCGTCGAACCGGGGGCCGCCGCCTGACCCCGTCCCACGCCCACCCCGACAAGGCACCACCCACAGCCCACCCACGAGACCAACGGAGACCCATGATGCGGATGCGCACGCTTGCCCTCGCCACCCTGGCGCCCCTGGCGGCCGGCCTTGCCGTGCCGGCGCTGGCCGCCGACACCGTCACGCTGGGCTACCAGTTGCCGCTGACCGGCGACACCGCGCAGTACGGACAGGACTTCCGCACCGCCGCGGAGATCGCGCTGGAGGAGTTCAACGCGCAGGACAAGCCGTTCGACGTGGAGATCGTCTTCGAGGACAGCCGCTCCGACGCCAAGGAAGGGGTGAACATCGCCCGCAAGTTCGTCGACAACGACGCCATCGTCGGCGTCCTCGGCGACTTCACCTCCACCGTGTCCATGGCCGCCGCCCAGGTCTACAAGAACGAGGGGATGCCCCAGCTCTCGCAGACCGCCTCCCACCCCGACTACACCAAGATCTCGGAGTGGCAGTTCCGCAACATCGCCACCCAGGCCCAGGAGAGTCCCTTCAACGCCCAGTGGATGGCCGCGAGCGGGATCAAGACCGTGGCGGTCATCGCCGAGCAGACCGACTGGGGCCAGTCGGTGGTGACCACCTTCGAGACGGCGGCCGCCGCCCACGGCCTCGACATCGTCTTCCAGGAGAACTTCAACCGTGGCCTGAAGGATTTCCGTTCGCTGATCAGCAAGATCCAGCGGACGAATCCCGATGCCATCTACACCGGGTTCTTCTATGAGGATGGCGCGCAGTTCATGAAGCAGGCGCAGCAGATGGGCGTGGCGACGCCGATCTATTCGACCTCGGCGGCCTACAGCCCCAAGCTGCTGGAGCTGGCCGGCGATTCGGCGGACGGACTGCGCCTGACCTCCAACTTCCTGCCCAACAGCCCGGACGCCAACGTCCAGCACTTCGTCGCGGAGTGGAAGGAGCGCAACGGCGGCGCCCTGCCGGGGCAGTTCCCGGCCCAGGCCTACGACGCCGTGCGCATCATGATCGCCGCGGTGGAGCGCGCCTGGCCCGACGTGACGCGCCAGGAGGTCCGCGACGAACTCGCCAAGACCAAGGACTTCCCCGGCGTCACCGGCAAGACCACCTTCGGCGCCGACCGCGAGCCCCAGAAGGAGCTGGCGAAGGTCGTGGTGACGGGCGGCGACTTCACGCCGGCGGCCGAGTAGGGCGCTCGAGCGAACCGCCACCCTCTCCCGCCCCGGGGGCGGGTGGCGGGCCGGAGAGGTCCAGAGTCGAGGAGCCCATGATCGACCCCTATTATCTCCAGCAGCTGGCCATCGGCCTGTCGCTGGGCATGACGTACGCGCTGATGGCGATCGGCTTCACGCTGATCTTCGGCGTGCTGAACGTCGTCAACTTCGCCCACGGCGAGGTCTACACCATCGGCGCCTTCGCCGGCCTGGTGGCGATCACCGCCGTCGCCCCGCCGTTCCTGGCGGTGCTGTTCCTGGCGCTGGCCGCCGGCGCCGCCGCGGGCTGGTCGCTGGAGCGCATCGCCTTCCGCCCGTTCCGGCGCTTCACCGACGAGGCGTCGCTGAAGTCGCGGGCGATGCGCGAATCGACGCTGCTGTCGTCGCTGGCGGTGTCGATCGTCGTGCGCGAGGCGCTCGAGATCGTCTTCGGCTCGCAGATGCAGGCGCTGCCGTTCGAATACATGATCAACACGCCGGTCGCCCTCGGGCCGGTGACGCTGGCCACCGGTGACCTCATCATCTTCCTGGTCGCCGCGGCCATGCTGGTGGGGCTCCAGTACATGCTGACCCGCACCCGGGTGGGGCTGGCCATCCGCGCCGTCTCCAACAACCCGCTGGGCGCGCGCTACGTCGGCATCGACACCGACCGCACCATCGTCATGACCTTCGTCGTCGGCTCCACCATGGGGGCGGCGGCGGGCATCCTGGTCGGCCTCTACTACGGCGCCATCTTCCCGGCCATGGGCTTCATCCCCGGCGTCAAGGCGTTCGTCGCCATGGTCATGGGCGGGCTGTCGTCGATCCCCGGCGCGGTGATCTCCGCCCTGATCCTCGGCGTGTCCGAGAGCATGGCGACCACCGTCCTGGAATCGGGCTGGTCGGACATGGTGGCCTACGGCTTCCTGATCCTCACCCTCGTCTTCTTCCCCAACGGACTGTTCGGAGCCGGCCGTGAGCGCGTCTGAGGGGGCGCCGCGCCCGGGCCGGGCCTGGGCCGTGCAGGGGGGCGTCCTGCTCCTGCTGTTCGCCGTGCTGCCGGCGGTGCTGGCGGCGTTCGACCGCAGCTACTTCTACCAGGTTGCCAATCTGGCCCTGATCTTCGTCCTGCTGGCCGGGTCGCTGCAGCTGGTCACCGGGGTGGCCGGGCTGCTGCACCTGGGCCACGCCGCCTTCTACGGGGTGGGGGCCTACGCCGCGGCCATCCTGTCGGCCAGCCACGGGTTGACCTTCACCGCCACCCTGCCGCTGGCCGGGGTGGCGGCGGCGCTCGTCGCCGTGCTGGTGGCGCTGCCGACCATGCGGCTGGTCAGCATCTACTTCGCGGTGGCGACGCTGGCCATCGGCCAGATGCTCCATCTGGTGATGCTGAACTGGGTCGAGGTCACCAAGGGCCCCAACGGGATCATCCTCACCGGCGGGCTGGAGCTGTTCGGCTTCGACCTCTCCGGGCGGCTGGCCACCTACTACACGGTGGCCGCGGTGGTGGCGCTGTCGCTGCTGGCCCTGGGCCGGCTCAGCCACTCCTACTACGGCAACGCCCTGCGCTCGATCCGCGAGGACGACCAGTGCGCCGACGCCATGGGGGTGCGCACGATCCGCCTGAAGATGGAGGCCTTCACCCTGTCGGCCTTCTTCGCCGGGGTGGCGGGGGCGTTGTGGGCGCACATGACCGGCTACATCTCGCCCGGCGACTTCGACTTCGGCGAGTCCATCCTGATCCTCGCCATGATCGTGGTGGGGGGGCTGGGCAGCCTGCCCGGGGCCGCCGTCGGCGCGCTGGTGCTGATCCTGCTGCCCGAGGTGCTGCGCGACCTCGGCGACTTCCGCAACATGATGGTGGGGCTGGTGATGTTCGGCTGCATCCTGTTCCTGCCCAAGGGGCTGATGGGCGAGGTGTCGGCGCTGCGCCTGGCGCGCCGCCACTTCGGCGCGGCGTGGCGGCGCACCGCCAAGGGCACGGAGATCGGCTGGCGATGAGCGGGCATCTTCTCGACATCCGCGGGGCCACCCGGCGGTTCGGCGGCGTGGTCGCCGTCGATCACGTCGACACCCATGTCGCGGAGGGCGAACTGGTCGGGCTGATCGGCCCGAACGGTGCCGGCAAGACCACGCTGTTCAACCTGATCTCCGGCGTGACGCCGCTGTCGGAGGGCACGATCCGCTTCCGCGGCACGGCCATCAACGGCCTGCGGCCCAACCGGGTGGCCCGGCTCGGCATGGGGCGGACCTTCCAGAACCTGCGGATCTTCCCCAACATGTCGGTGTTCGACAACGTGTCGGTGGGGGCGGTCGGGACGCTGCCCCTGGGGCCGTTCGGGGCGCTGTTCGGCGACCGCGGGCGCTCGCGCCGGATCAGCGAGCGCACCTGGGCGGCGCTGGAGACGGCCGGCTTGACCGGGGTGGCCGACGAGCTCGCCGCCAACCTCTCCTACGGCCGGCGCAAGTACCTGGAGATCGCCCGGGCGCTGGCGATGGAGCCGGCCTTCCTGATCCTCGACGAGCCGGCGGCCGGCCTCAACGACACCGAGACGCGGGACCTCGCCGCCTTCATCCGCCGCCTTCACGAGGGCGGCCTCACGATCATGCTGGTCGAGCACGACATGACCCTGGTGATGGGCATCTGCCAGCGTGTCGTCGTGCTGGCCTCGGGGCGCAAGATCGCCGACGCTGCGCCGGAGGTGGTGCGCCGCGACCCGGCGGTGCTGGAAGCCTATCTGGGAGGCGAGGCATGAGCCTCTTGAGCATCCGCGACCTGCACGTCGCCATGGGCCCGCAGGAGATCCTGCGCGGCGTCAGCCTCGACGTGGAGGAGGGCGCCATCGTCGCCGTGCTGGGCTCCAACGGGGTCGGCAAGACGACGCTGATGCGCACGGTGTCCGGCATCTACCAGGGCCGGGCAGGGGAGATCGCCTTCGCCGGCCGGCCCATCCTCAACCAGCCGGCCCATCGCATCGTCGCCATGGGCCTGTGCCAGGCGCCGGAGGGGCGGCAGATCTTCTCCAACATGAGCGTGCGCGAGAACCTGGTGCTGGGCGGCGGCGAGGCCGGGCTGGGCGAGCTGGCGCGGGTGCACGCCCTGTTCCCGGTGCTGGCGGAGCGGATGCGGCAGAACGCCGGCTCCCTCTCGGGCGGCGAGCAGCAGATGCTGTGCATCGCCCGCGCCCTGATGCGGCGCCCGAAGCTGATGCTGCTGGACGAGCCGTCCCTGGGCCTGGCGCCCAAGCTGGTGGCCCTGATCTTCGATCTGGTGCTGCGCATCCGCCGCGAGGGCGTGTCGATCCTGCTGGTGGAGCAGAACGCCCGTGCCGCCCTGCGCATCGCCGACCGCGCCGCGGTGATGGAGGACGGGCGGATCGTCCTCTCCGGCGCCGCCGAGGACCTGCGCAACGACCCGCGCATCGCCGAGGCGTATCTCGGCGGCCACGTGCACTGAGCGCCGGTCGCGCGGCGGGCGGAAAAGGGCTGGACAGGGGCGGCGCGGATCTCCTATAAGCGCGCCTCCCCTGCCGGCGCCTCCGCCGGCACGGGGTTCCAGGTTTCTTGAACACAGCACAGAACCCGTGGCTGCCGATCCCTTCGGCGGCCCGTATTCGCATGCGCGCATGGAAGTAATTCCGGGGCAATCCTGCCGCGGTGATTTGGTTCGGTCGACGGATCATGTCTGCGGTGATTGGAGCCGCCGGGCGGGCGGGAACGAAAATGGCGCCGAGGTGACGTTTTTGTGTTGACCGGGGCAGCGCCGGCGACTAAAACCCCCTCCACCGAGCGGCACCGCGCCGCCGGGGCGATCCCGAAAGGGAGCGCCGGGGTCTTTGAAAACCGAAGAGTGTTTCGAGACAGGATGCGCAGGCGGATGGGCTTGGGGTCCGGGCCACGGGAGTGGGTTGGACATTCGGGTCGTTCGCAAGACGCATCTGACAGGTAAGCGAGATATCAGAATCGAGCTTGGGTTAGG
>NZ_BAAKJB010000053.1:0-35690 GCF_059703765.1 Azospirillum sp. NS33
CCAGGGAAAGAGGTGCTGTCATGCGGGCTGGCCTCCTTCACCAGCCCACATCTTGAATCAGATTTCAGCCTCGGCGGGAATCCCCCTTCGATTCCGGCCGACCGGAAAATGCTCTAGCGGCGCGGCGCCGGCGATCCGAATACCCCATCGTCGGGCTGGGATTCCCGGGGCCGGCGCGCTATATCGGGCGCACCTCCCCCGCTGTCCAGCCCCCGACGGAGCGCGCGATGCTCGACGCCCCCGACCTTTTCCGCCATGCCGACGCGCCGCCGCCGGCGCGCGCCGGGCGCCGGCCGGCGCCGTTCCTGCCGACCACGCGGGCGGAGATGGACCGGCTGGGCTGGGACGCCTGCGACGTCGTGATCGTGACGGGCGACGCCTACGTCGACCACCCCAGCTTCGGCATGGCGGTGATCGGCCGCCTGCTCGAATCCCAGGGGCTGCGCGTCGGCATCGTCGCCCAGCCCGACTGGCAGGGGCCGGAGCCGTTCGCCGCGCTGGGACGGCCGACCCTGTTCTTCGGGGTCACCGGCGGCAACATGGACAGCATGGTCAACCGCTACACCTCGGACCGGCGGCTGCGCCACAACGACAGCTACACCCCGAACGACGAGGGCGGAAAGCGGCCGGACCGCGCGGTGATCGTCTACTCCCAGCGCTGCCGGGAGGCCTTCAAGGACGTGCCGATCGTGCTCGGCGGCATCGAGGCCAGCCTGCGCCGCATCGCCCAGTACGACTACTGGTCGGACAAGGTGCGCCGCTCCGTGCTGCTCGACGCCAAGGCGGACATCCTGCTCTACGGCAACGCCGAACGGGCGATCGTCGAGATCGCGCGGCGCGCCGCCGCCGGCGAGGCGTTGCGGGCGATCACCGACCTGCGCGGCACCGCCGTGGTGCGCGACGCCGTGCCCGGGGACTGGACGGTGGTCGACGCCAGCGACGTCGACGAATCCGCCCCGACCGGCCGCGCCCGCGAGCGCACGGCGGTGCGCCTGCCGTCCTACGAGACGGTGAAGGACGACCCCGTCGCCTACGCCCACGCCTCCCGCATCCTCCACGAGGAGAGCAACCCCGGCAACGCGCGCGCCCTGGTGCAGCGCCACGGCGACAAGGAGCTGTGGGTCAACCCGCCGCCGATCCCGCTGGCCACCGGGGAGCTCGACGGCGTCTACGAGCTGCCCTACGCCCGCGCGCCGCACCCCTCCTACAACGGGGCGCGCATCCCGGCGTGGGAGATGATCCGCTTCTCCGTCAACATCATGCGCGGCTGCTTCGGCGGCTGCTCCTTCTGCTCGATCACCGAACACGAGGGGCGCATCATCCAGAGCCGCTCGGAAGGCTCGATCCTGCGCGAGATCGGTGAGATCCGCGACAAGACCCAGGGCTTCACCGGCGTCATCTCCGACCTCGGCGGGCCGACCGCCAACATGTGGCGGCTGGCCTGCAAGGACCCGGCGACGGAGGCGGTGTGCCGCCGCCCGTCCTGCGTCTTTCCCGACATCTGCAAGAACCTGGACACCGACCACGGCCCGCTGGTCCAGCTCTACCGCAAGGCCCGCGCGGTGACCGGGGTGAAGAAGATCGCCATCGCGTCGGGCCTGCGCTACGACCTGGCGGTGCGCAACCCCGAATACGTGAAGGAGCTGGTCACCCACCACGTCGGCGGCTACCTCAAGATCGCCCCGGAGCACACCGAGCCCGGCCCCCTGTCGAAGATGATGAAGCCGGGCATCGGCGCCTACGACCAATTCAAGGCCATGTTCGACCGCGCCGCCAAGGAGGCGGGCAAGAAGCTCTACCTCATCCCCTACTTCATCGCCGCCCACCCCGGGACCAGCGACGAGGACATGATGAACCTGGCCCTCTGGCTGAAGCGCAACGGCTTCAAGGCCGACCAGGTGCAGACCTTCCTGCCCTCGCCGATGGCGCTGGCCACCGCCATGTACCACAGCGGGCGCAACCCCTTGCGCCCGGTGCGCCGGACCGGCGGCGAGTCCGTCTCCTCGGCCAAGGGGCTGCGGCAGCGCCGCCTGCACAAGGCCTTCCTGCGCTACCACGACCCGGAGAACTGGCCGGTGCTGCGCGAGGCGCTGAAGGCGATGGGGCGCGCCGACCTGATCGGACCGGCCGAGCACCACCTGGTCCCGGCCACCCAGTCGGCGGCCGGCCAGTCGGCCGCCGCCCGGGGTGGCCCCGGGCGGGGCAAGCCGTTCCTCACCCAGCAGGCCGGGGCGGGGCGCCGCCGCACCGGCCGGCGCTGAGCCCCGGACCGCCAGGCCCCGGAACGAACGAAGCCCCCCGGCGGGATCGCCGGGGGGCTTCGGTGGTGCGGTCCCGGTTCGGGCGCGCCGTCAGGCGACGGACAGCACGTCGAGGTAGCTGTTCGCCGGGTGCGACAGGCGGATGCGGTAGAGCACGCCCATCTGGTCGATGGTGACGTCGGCGGTGGGCTCGCGCGTCACCATGTCCGTCACCGCCGAGCGGACGGTGCGGGGAAGGCTGTCGAGATCGACCTCGCGGTAGATCCCTTTGTCGGAGAGCTTGACGGTCCTGCTGGCCATCGTGTGGCGCCTTTTGGGGAATGCGGTTGCGGCTGGGTGGCGCAACCTGCTCCCGGGGAGTTAAGGCGCGGTTAAGCGGCGGGCGATGGCGGAGGATGGCAGCGTTGCAGCCGGCGGCCGTGGCGCCGGAGTGACAGATCGCTGGGGGAACGGGCGGCGGGCCAGGCCGACGGTGCGCATCGCGGTCGATGCATCCACGCGGCTCTGGCCCGCGCCGAGGATGCCTTCCGGGTCAGTGATGCCCCAGGCGCGTGATCTGCTCCTTGACGTGCAGCTTCTCCATCTTCATGCGCTGCACTTCGACACTGTTGAAGGCGACGTGCGACTCCTCCCGCTGGATCTTCTCGTCAAGTTCGGCATGACGCTGGCGCAGGGCGGCAATGTGCGATTCCATGCTCATGACGCGCATCCTTCTGACGTTTGCAGGGGAGGCCGAAGCGGCTGGCCTCCAGGCCCGATCATAGGCCGTTTCGCCTGGATTGGCGACGGATTCCGGGCATCCGTTCGGGGTACTGCGACCACGTGACGGGCCGCCGTCTTGGCAGTATGGTGCGCCGCACTCCAGCATCGAAGGCCTCCCGTGAACGCGCTCGCTCCTTTGTCCGGCATCGCCGCCGTGGTGGCGCCGGTGTTCGTGGCCGCCGCCGTCGGCTTCTTCTGGCTGCGCCGCAACCTGCCCTACGACAGCGCCTTCGTGACGGCGTTCGTGGTCAACGTGGCGACGCCTTGCCTGGTGTTCGCGACGCTGACCCGGGTGCAGTTCCCCGGCGCCGAGCTGTCCACGGTGGCGGTGGCGGCGCTGTCCGGGCTGATCGCGACGGCGGCGGCCGGCGCCGTGGTGCTGCGGCTGTCCGGCCTGGCGCTGCGCCCCTACCTGCCGGCGCTGATGTTCCCCAACGGCGGCAATATGGGGATCCCCGTCTGCCTGTTCGCCTTCGGCGAGGTGGGCATGGGCTATGCCATCGTCTATTTCACGGTGCTGTCGACGGCGCAGTTCGTGATCGGGCCGGCCATCGCCGCCGGGCGCGGCGACCCGCGCCAGGTGCTGCGCATCCCCCTGCTCTACGTCGTCGCCGCGGCGCTGGCGGTGCGCTGGCTGGCGGTGCCGGTGCCGCCCTGGGTGGGCAACGCCGCCGCCCTGCTGGGCGACGCGGCGGTGCCGTTGATGCTGATGTCGCTGGGGGTGGCGCTGGCCCGGCTGCGCGGCGGCGGCAGCCGGCGCGCGCTGGCGCTGTCGGCGCTGCGCATCGCGCTGGGCGCCGCCGTGGGCCTCGCCGTGGCGACCGCGATGGGGCTGGAGGGGGTCATGCGCGGCGTCGTCATCCTGGAGAGCGCGATGCCGGTGGCCGTGTTCAACTACCTGTGGGCCCAGAAATACGGCAACGCGCCGGAGGAGGTCGCCGGCATGGTGGTCGGCTCCACCGCGCTGTCCTTCGCCACCCTGCCGCTGCTGCTGGCGATCCTCATGTGACGGCCGGCGGGGCGCCGTCCGGGGGGCTGGTGGCCAGGGGGCTGTTGGCCGGCCCGCTGAGCACCGTTCCGTCGGTGGCGAAGCGCGAGCCGTGGCAGGGGCAGTCCCAGGTGGTTTCCCCGGGATTCCAGCGGACGATGCATTTGAGGTGCGGGCACACCGCCGAGAGGCGGTGCAGCGCCCCGGCGGGGTCGCGGTAGACCGCCACCGCCGCCGCGCCGCGGCGCAGCACGGCGCCGCTGCCGGGGGCGATCGCCGCCTCGTCCGGGGCGTCGCCGGGGGCGAGGTGGCGCAACGCCTGGCGGCCGACGTCGAGGTTCTCCTTGAGGAACGCGCCCGGCGCACCGGCCATCGTGCGGCCCGGGTCGTAGAGCGCCGCCCAGGGGTGGTCGCAGCCGTGGATCAGCTCGCACAGCAGCAGGCCGGCCACGGTGCCGTGGGTCATCCCCATGCCGCTGTCGCCGCTGACCACATACACCCGGCCGCGCCAGGCCGGGTCGCGGCCGATGAAGGCGAGGCCGTCGAACGGCTCCATCACCTGGCCCGACCAGCGCCGCGCGACCGCCCCGGCGGCGGGGACATGGACCCGCATCCACGCCTCCAGCGCGGCCCAGCGGCTCTCCATGTCCTGCGCCTGGCCGGTCTTGTGGTCCTCGCCGCCGACGATCAGCAGGTCGTCCCCCCCGTCTGCCGCGCCGGGCTGGAGGCGGACGTAGTGGTAGGGGTCCAGGGTGTCCCAGTAGAGGGCGTCGGGCACCGCGCCGCGCGGCAGCCGCGCGGCGATGGCGTAGGTGCGGTGGGCCGCCTGCTTGGTGTGCAGGGTGAAGCGGTCGGTGACCGGCGTGTTGGTGGCGACGACCACCGCGTCGGTGTTCACGCCGCCGCCGGCGGCCAGGCGGACCGTCACGCCGTCGGCCGCCTCGTCGAGGCTGGCGACGTGCACCCCGGTCGCCAGCCGGCCGCCGCGGCGGCGGAACGCGGCGAGCAGGCCGTCCAGGTACCTCAGGGGATGGACCCGGGCCTGGCCGGGGACCCGCAGGCAGGGGCCGGGGTGGGCGAGCGGGGGCGGCGGGCGGTCGTGCCACTCGATCCCCGGGATGCCGGCCCGCCGGGCGGCGTCGCCTTCCGCCTCCAGGGCGGCGGCGTCGCCGCCCGGCGCCAGCATGAGGTGGCCGTCGACGCGGGCGAAGTCGCAGGCGATGCCCTCCTCGCGGGCGATCCGCTCGATGGCGTCGATGGCGGCGCCGTGGCTTTCCGCCGCCATCCGTGCCCCGGCCGCCCCGTGAATGCGCTCCAGCGCCATGAAACCGTCGTCGATGACGTTGGACAGGTGGGCGGTGGTGCGTTCGGTCTCGCCGCCGCCCGGCCGTCCGTCGTCCAGCAGCAGCACCCCCTTGCCCGAGCGCTGCAGGAGGTAGGCGACGGTCGCCCCGGCGATGCCGGCGCCCACCACCACCACGTCGGGCCGCGGCCCCGGCGGCGCCCCCGCCGTGCCCGGCGGATCGCCGGGGCCGGCGTCCATCCACGGCGACGTGGTCGATCCGGAACCCTGCATGGCCTGTCCTCCCCCGGTGCTGTTGCGTGTTCCTGCAACATCGGGGCTGGCGCGGGCGTTCCGGACGCGCCGCCGGCGGCGCGGACAAAAAACGGCCGCCCCGGCGACGGGGCGGCCCGCACAGGACGGTCGTGGACGGTGAGGTCAGCCGGCGGGCTTGGCGGTGCCGGGCATCGGGGTCCGCGGCAGTTCCGCCGTGTCGGTGCTGGTCTGCGGCACCTGGACCGATTGTTTCGACCATTCGCAGGCCAGCGCCGGCCCGGCGGCGAACGCCGACACGGCGAACGCGATGGCAATCATCTTGCGCATGGGTGTCTCCAGCCAGATCAAAGGGTGCGTCCAGCGTGCCCGTGGCGACCCGATGCGTCAATGGGGCGTCGGGCGTATGCCCTGCGGGCGGGGGCGCCGGGCGGTCACGATGCCGTGAGGATCTCCGCCAGCAGGGCGGCGTCGATGTTGCCGCCGGAGACCACGGCGACCACGGTCCTGCCCCGCATCGCCACCGCCCCGGTCAGCACGGCGGCCAGCGCGACGGCGCCGCCGGGTTCCACGACCAGCTTCAGGTGGCGGACGGCGTAGGCGACGGCGGCCCGCACCGCGGCGTCGTCGACGCTGACCGCGCCGGCCAGCAGGCGCCGGTTGATGGGGAAGGTGAGGGCGCCGGGGGTGGGGGTGACGATGGCGTCGCACAGTGTGGTGCCGCCCGGCGGGTTGCTCTCGCGCCGGCCGCTGGCCAGCGAGCGCACGGTGTCGTCGAAGCCGGCGGGTTCCACCGCGTAGATGGCGGCGCCGGGCGCCCGGGCCTTGATGGCGGTGGCGGTGCCGGCGGTCAGCCCGCCGCCGCCGCAGCACACCAGCACCACGTCGGGCGCCAGCCCCAGCGCCGCCAGGTCCTCGACGATCTCCAGCCCGACGGTGCCCTGGCCGGCGATGACGGCGGGGTCGTCGTAGGGCGGCACCAGGGTGGCCCCGGTGCGGGCGACGATGGCGGCGGCGATCGCCGCCCGGTCCTCGCCGTGGCGGTCGTACAGCACGATCTCGGCGCCCTGCGCCTTGGTCAGGGCGATCTTGATGGCCGGCGCGTCGGCCGGCATGATCACGGTGGCCGGCATGGCGAAATGCCGCGCCGCCGCCGCCACCGCCTGCCCGTGGTTGCCCGAGGAGAAGGCGACGACGCCCCGCGCCCGGTCCTGGGGCGCGATCTGGGCCAGCCGGTTGAAGGCGCCGCGGAACTTGAAGGAGCCGGTGCGCTGCAGTGGCTCGGCCTTCAGGAACACCCGCGCCCCGGTGCGGGCGTCGAGGTCCGGCGAGGCCAGCAGCGGCGTGCGCACCGCGTGCCCGGCCAGCCGTTCCGCCGCCGCGGCGATGTCGTCCGGGGTGACGGCGGGGGCCGCGTCGTCGGCGGTGCCGGGGGACAGGGTCTGCTCCATCGCCGCGTCGTCTCCTGGCTGCGCCGCCGGCCGGAGGCGGCCGGGGCCGGGCGAGGATAGCCGGTGGGGAGGTGGAACGAAAAGGGGCGGACCGTGGCCCGCCCCGCATTTCGTGCTCCCCGAAGGGAACATGTTAACGGCTGGAACCCCGATCCCCATCGAATTTCCAACCAGCGCCATCCTAACCCACCACGGGGGTGACGGGTCAAGGCCTGTGATACGCTGATCGCGCGAGCCCGGGCCGGGACATTCCCCGTTTCGGAAACCGACCGCGTCATCCTGGGGAGCAACGCCGTGCAGCCATACCGTCTGTCCATCGACCTCGGCACCAATTCGCTGAGCTGGTGCCTGCTCAACCTCGACCGCGCGGGCAAGCCGCGGGAGATCCGGGCGCTCGGTTCCCGGCTGTTCTCCGACGGGCGCGACCCCCAGGACAAGTCCTCGCTGGCGGTGGCGCGGCGGCTGGCGCGGCAGATGCGGCGGCGGCGCGACCGCTATCTGGTGCGCCGCCGCCTGATGGAGGCGCTGGTGCGCTTCGGCCTGATGCCGCCGGAGGGCGCGGCCCGCAAGCGGCTGGAGGTGGAGGTCGATCCCTACGCGGCGCGCGAACGCGGTGTGCGCGAGCGGCTGGAGCCCTACGCGTTCGGCCGCGCGCTGTTCCATCTCAACCAGCGCCGCGGCTACCGGCCGGTGCGCACGGCCACCCGGGCCGACGAGGAGGCGGGCAAGGTCAAGGCGGCGGTGGAGCGCCTCGACGCCGCGCTGCAGGCTTGGCGGTTGTCGAACACCATGGACGTCGAGTTCTGCCTGGAGGGGTGGAGGAGGCGCTGGCGCGGCACGGGCGGCCGGAGATCTTCAACACCGATCAGGGCAGCCAGTTCACCAGCCCGCGCTTAACCGGCCTCTTGACCGCGGCCGGCATTCGGGTGTCGATGGACGGGCGCGGCCGCTGGATGGACAACGTCTTCATCGAGCGGCTGTGGCGCTCGCTGAAGTACGAATGCGTCTACCTCCATGCCTTCGAGTTGGGCAGCGAGGCGCGGGCCGGGATCGGCCGGTGGATCGACTACTACAACGCTGACCGGCCGCATTCGGCGCTCGGCGGCAGAACCCCGGCCGAGGTCCACCAGGGCATCCCGGCCGGGATCGGATTGGCCGCATGACACGGACCTGAGCCAAGCTTATCCCAGCCGCAAAACTGTCCGGGGAATGGGGACCACCTCAGTCGGCAGCGTCGGCGACAACTACGACAACGCCCTGGCGGAAACCATCAACGGCCTCTACAAGGCCGAGGTGATCCATCGGCGCGGACCATGGCGGTCCTTCGAGGCCGTCGAGTACGCCACATTGGAATGGGGCGACTGGTTCAACCACCGGCGGATCCTGGGACCCATCGGCAACATTCCGCCTGCCGAAGCCGAGGCACGCTTCCAAACCATGACGGACACTCCGGCATTGGCCGCCTGACTCAAGCCAAACTGCCTCCGACAATCCCGGCGCGGTTCAGCGGGGGGGTCAAGCGTCACCGAGTTTAACCCCTTGAAACGTCTGAATCCCCGCTTTCGCGGGGGTGACCATGATGGGCGATTGTCGGCATGAACAGGAGTTTCCAAACAGCCTCTAAGGCTTGCGGTCAGTGCGCTGGAAAGGACTCGCTAAAGCCGCCGTGCAAATTGAAAGGGTTGCGTGCCCCCGCAACCATTCAATAAGCCCGCTTGGCACAACGCCGAGCGGGCTTTTGTTGTTCAGCCCGTGGGCGCGGCGCCGGGGGCTGTGAGCCCCCGGGGGCTCACAGCCCGGCGATCATCATGTACTTGGTTTCAAGGAACTCCTCGAGACCGTGGCGGGAGCCCTCGCGGCCGATGCCGGACTGCTTGACGCCGCCGAACGGCACCGTCTCGCTGGAGATCAGCCCGGTGTTGACGCCGACCATGCCGCATTCCAGCGCCTCGCCGACCCGAAAAACCCGCCCGACGTCGCGAGTGAAGAGATAGGCGGCCAGCCCGAACGGGGTGTCGTTCGCCAGCCGTACCGCGTCGGCCTCCGTCTCGAAGCGGAACACCGGGGCGACCGGGCCGAAGGTCTCCTCCCGACCGACGCGCATCGCCGTGGTCACTCCGGCCAACACCGTCGGCTCGAAGAAGGTGCCCCCCCGCCTGTAGCGCTTGCCGCCGGTGACCACCTGGGCGCCCAGCGCCACGGCGTTGGCGATGTGGGCCTCCACCTTTATGACCGCCGCCTCGTTGATCAACGGCCCCAGTGCCACGCCGTCCTCCGTCCCGGCGCCGATGGTCAGCCGCGCGGCGGCGGCGGCGAGCCGCTCCACGAAGGCGTCGTGAAGACCAGCCTGGACATAAATCCGGTTGGCGCACACACAGGTCTGGCCGGCGTTGCGGAACTTGGCCGCCATGGCGCCGTCGATCGCCGCGTCGAGATCCGCGTCGTCGAACACCAGGACCGGAGCGTTGCCGCCCAACTCCAGGGCCACCCGCTTGACGCCCTCGGCGGCCTGCCGCATCAGCAGCTTTCCGACCGCGGTGGAGCCAGTGAACGTAACCACCCGGACCGCCGGATGGCCGGTCAGCACGGCGCCGATCGCCGCCGCGTCGCCGGTGATCACATTGAAGACGCCAGCGGGCACGCCGGCCTCCTCGGCCAGTGCCGCCAACGCCAGCGCGGTGAGCGGGGTTTCCGGGGCGGGCTTGACCACCATGGCGCAGCCGACGGCCAGCGCCGGCGCCGCCTTGCGGGTGATCATCGCGGCGGGGAAATTCCACGGCGTGATCGCCGACACCACCCCGGCCGGCTGGCGCAGAACCAGCACGCGGCCGTCGGGGCGGAAGGAGGGGATGGTCTCGCCATAGACGCGCCTCGCCTCCTCGGCGAAGAACTCCAGGAAGGACGCCGCGTAGTCGATCTCGCCACGCGCCTCGGCCAGAGGCTTGCCCTGCTCGGCGGTGAGGATGCGGGCGAGGTCCTCACGGTGTTCGATCATCAAACCATGCCATTGCCGCAGCACGGTGGCGCGCGCGGCCGCGGTCAGGGCGGCCCACGCGGGGAAGGCGTCACGCGCGGCCACCACCGCGCGGGTGGCGTCGTCGGCGCCCAATCGCGGCACATGGGCGATGACGGCGCCCGTCGCCGGGTCGGTGACGGCGTCGGTGGCCTCGCCGGTCCAGGCTCCAGCGATGAGGCATTGATCCCGCCATAGCCGCGGGTTGGACACTCCGGGGATGGTTGGCATGCGCTTCGATCCGCGAGAAAGCCGCGCCCCGGACGGGGCGCGGCGGTGGTGGGGGAAAAGCTGGAAGGAACGGTCAGACGGGGCGATCGCCCTTCTGAACCTTGAGCGTGCGGTAATCGACGCCGGGCAGCATGCGGGCCGGGTCGCGGGTGACGACGACATCGATGACGGTGGGCGAGGCGGTGTTCTCCAGCCCCTCGTCGATCGCCGCCCCCAGCAATTCCGGATCGGCGACCCGGATGCCGTGGCAGCCCATCGCCCGGGCGATGCCGGCGTAGTCCAGTTCCACGAGATCCGACGACTGGTACGACCCGGAACCGAACACCGCGTGCTGCAACGCCTTCACGTAGCCGGACGCCGCGTTGTTGAACACCACGGTGACGAAGTTGGCGCCAAGCCGGCGGGCGGTCTCCATCTCGCCCATCGTCATGTTGAAGCCGCCGTCGCCGGTCAGCGACACCACCCGGCGTGATCCGGCGCCGAGCTGCGCCCCGATGCCGCCCGGCACGCCGTAGCCGATCGACGCGAAGCCGCGGTCGGCGACGAAGTGACGGCCCGCCTTGCGGGTGTCGAAGAACAGCGCGCCCCAGTGCGCGGCGAAGCCGCCGTCCGCCACCAACACGGCGTCGTCGGGCATCCGGCGGTTGAGCTCGCCCATCACCCGGCCGATGTTGATCGGGCTCTCAGCCGCGCCCAACCGGTCCCGCGCGCCGTCAAGCCACGCCGCCATGCGGACCGGCACCTCGGTGATGAGATCGGCGCGCCGGGTCCGCCGGGCCGAGCCGCCGCCCAGCTCGGCGATCAGATCCTCAAGCGCCAGCCGGGCGTCGCCGACCAGGGCGACGTCGGTGCGGGTGGTGCGGCCGATCTCGTCGGGCACGATGTCGATGTGGATCACCGGCACGCCGGCCGGCATTAGCGAGAAGCGCCGGGTGGCGATCTCGCCCAGTTTGCAGCCGACCACCAGCAGGCAGTCCGCCTTTTCGATCAGGTCGTTGGCGATGCGCGAGTAGCGGCCGAACACGCCGGCCGACAGCGGGTGGTTGCAGGGTATGCAGCCCTTGCCCGACATGGTGTGGGCGACCGGGATGCCCTCCGCCTCGGCGAGTGCCAGCAGCGCGTCGTAGGCCTGGGAGACGTGGACACCACCGCCGGCCAGGATCATCGGCCGGGACGCGCGGGCCAGCAGGGCGGCGGCCTGCGCGAGGCTGGCCGGGTCCGGACGGCATCGCCGGGCCTGCGCGGCCAGCGTGCCGGGATCGGCCCAGAACTCCGACGGGTCGAAATCATGCTCGCCATGGGCGATGTCTTCCGGCACGTCGATCAACACCGGCCCAGGCCGGCCGGAGGTGGCGACGGCGAAGGCGCGGCGCACCGCCTCCGGCACGCGCTTGACCAGTTCGACCCGGATCGCCTCCTTGACCACCGGGCGCAGCACGTCGAGCTGACGGGCTTCCTGGGTCATGTTCTTCCAGGAGTGCTCGCGGTTGGTGTCGCCGGTGATGGCGATCATCGGAATGCCGGCGTTGAGCGATTCCGCCAGCGCGGTGGCGAGGTTGGTCGCCCCCGGCCCGAGCGTGGCGTCGACCACCCCGGGGCGGTTGGTGACGCGGGCGTAGGCGTCCGCCGCGAACGCGCCACAGCGCTCGTCATTGATCAGCGCGTGCCGCAGCCCCAGCGTCCGGCACGCCTCGTAGAACGGCAGCAGCTGGAAGCCGCCCATGCCGAACAGCGGCCCGACCTCGTGCAGGGCCAGCATCTCGCCCAGGGCCTGACCGCCGGTCATCGCGCGGTTCGTCATCTTGGCGGGGGGTGTCATCGTCTCGCTCATCGCGGATCTTTCAAAGGAGGGAATGGAAAGGGGATGGCAGCGGATCGCGGTCGAAATCCGGGGTACGCGGGCGACCACGACCAGTTCGATAAAAAGGGCGAGCGTGTGAGCCTGGGTTGGTTCTGGTGCCCGGTTGGGTCTTGTGGCGTGAGGCGGCGGTCAGACGGCGATCGCGCCGGCGGTCAGCCCGCCGCAGACGAACAGTGTCTGTCCGGTGATGAACGAGGCCTCGTCCGCCAGGAAAAACGCCACGGCATGGGCGATGTCCTCGGGCTTTCCCAGTCGGCGGAGCGGAACGCCGTCCACAATCGCTTTCGTCCGCGCGCTGCCCGCTGGGTTGGCGGTGTGGAACAGCGAGGTCTCGATCGGGCCTGGGCCGACGGCGTTGACCGTGATGCCCGATGCGGCCAACTCCAGCGCCCAGCCGCGGGTCAGCCCGATGACGCCGGCCTTGGCGGCCGCGTAGGCGGTGCGCAGCTCCTTGCCAAGCGCGGCGCGGCTGGTGATGTTGACGATGCGGCCGCGCCCCGCCGCCTTCATGCCGGGCAGCGCCGCCTGCGCGCACAGAATGGTGGCTCGCAGGTTGACCGCGATGACGCGTTCGAGATCCTCGACGGTGGTATCCTCAAGGGTTGCGGGCAACGCGATGCCGGCGTTGTTGACCAGCCAGAGGATCGGTTGTCGCGCCACGACGGCGTCGAGCGCCCGGCGCGTGGCGGTGAGGTCGGTCAGGTCGGCCTCGACGAAGCGGGCGTCCTGGGGCTCCTCCGGCGGGATGCGGTCCAGGTTGGCGACCGGGATGCCGCGAGCGGTCAGCAGCGCGACGATGGCGGCGCCGATCCCGCGGCTGCCGCCGGTGACGAGCGCGGCCGGTGGTGAGGATGGATCAGGGGACATCGCGAAACGTCCTTTGGAAGATGACGAGGAGAGTCAGGCCGAGGCGACCGACAACAGGCGTCGGGGAAACCGGCGCGGGGTCAGCGCCCGCTCGCCAGGAACGCCCGATGGGGGAAAGGCCGACGGGAGCGCGAGGCTGGACACGAGGCCAGCTCACGCGATCCGGGGTCAGCGGGCCGATCTGGTCGTTCGCGCCACAGCGCTTTTGCTCGATCATCGTCATCCTCCCCAAGCGTCCACCGGCTGGTGTTTTGCGCTTGAAAGTTCCGTTTATCGGAACTATATTCCTTTGAATGGAACGATAGGGCGGAGTGATGGGTGTGTCAACCATCTCGGCCCGGAAATCTCGGGGCGTGACAGAAATGAACGACGAAGCATCGTCCAGCGCGGTCGACGGCGGTCTCCACCAGAGCGTCGCGCGCACGGATCTCATTCTCGGCGCGCTCGCCGGGCAGCCGGAGCACGGGCTTCGGCTGATGGATGTCTGCCGCGCCACGGGCTTGGGAAAAACGACCGCTCACAGGCTCCTGACCGGCCTAGTGGCGCATCGCCTAGCCGACCATGACGAGCGGTCGGGTCGCTATTTCGTGGGCTTCAAGATCTTCGCCTGGGCGAGCGGCGCTGGTAACCGCTTCGGCGTGTCGCGCATCGTCGCCCCCGGTCTGGGGCGGCTCGCCGACCGGTTCGGCGACGTGGTCTATCTGTTGGTCCGCCACCTCGACGAGGCCATCTGCGTCGATCGCATGGAAGGCACCTTTCCGATCAGGACGCTGACCATGAAGGTGGGGGATCGCCGTCCGCTGGGCGTTGGCGCGGGCGCGCTGGCCATGCTGTCCCGGCTTCCCGACGCCGAGGTCGAGCGCGTCATCGAGACGGGCGGCCCCGCACGCGCGCCCTTTCGGCTGAGCGACGCGGATCTGCGAACCCTGGTGGATGAGACGCGCGCCCGCGGCTACTCCCTGGTGGACGGGCGGATGGTTCCCGGCATCACCACGGTGAGCGTCCCGCTGTTGCTGAGCGACGGCTCGCCCATCGCCACGATCAGCCTGTCGACCATCCGGGAGCGCCTCCAGCCGCCGCGTCGCGAGGAGGTCGCCGCGACGATCCGCGATGAAATCGACGCCATCACCGACGAGTTCCGTCTGTTCCTCACGTCCAACAACGCCCGCGCCCTGGCGCGCTCCGCGGTGGCGTGAGCGCGCGCTAAGGCCACCGGACGGCTCCGCTGCCGATGGCCTTCTCAGTTCATCACCGGGACTGTTGACAGCACGAAGCGTGCATGCAATGGTCCGTTATTCGGAACATAGTTCCGATAAACGGACCTAGAAAATCGGGAGGATATGATGCTGAACTGGGCGTTCTGTCGCCGGACAGTCGCGTTCGCCACCGTCGCTCTGGCCACCGTCGCTCTGGCCGCCGCGTTCGGCGCTGACCGGGCCGATGCTGGACAAGCCGCATGGCCCACCCGGGCGGTATCGATCATAGTCCCGTATGCGGCCGGCGGCTCGACCGACATCGTGGCGCGCAAGATCGCCGATGAACTGGGCCGTCGTGTCGGAGAGCGCGTTGTGGTCATCAACTACGACGGCGCGGGCGGGACCGTGGGGACCGCCCAGGCGGCCCACGCCGAGCCGGATGGCCACACCCTGTTCATCGGGCAGATCTCGTCGCACGGCATCGCACCGGCGCTTTACCGTAAGCTCGCCTACGACCCGGCCACCGACTTCGCGCCGATCGTACGGATCTATTCCGTGCCCAACGTTCTGGTGGTGCCGACGAGCCTCGGGGTCGACGACTACACGGGGCTGGTGACGCTCGCCGGGACGAGACGGCTGCGCTTCGCCTCCTCCGGCGTCGGCAGCTCGATCCACCTTTCCGGCGAGCTGTTCAAGGCCATGACCGGGCTGCCGCTGGTGCACGTTCCCTACCGCGGCAGCGGCGAGGCGATTCCGGGGCTGCTGGGAGGGTTCGTCGACCTGATGTTCGACAACGCGCCCTCCGCCTTGCCGCAGATCCGGGCCGGTGCCTTGAAGGCGCTGGCGGTCACGACCGCAAAGCGGTCCGCGGAACTCCCCGACATCCCGACGTTGCAAGAAGTCGGCGGACCGGCGCTGAAGGACTTCGCGGTGCAGGCGTGGTTCGGCCTGTTCGCGCCCAAGGGAACCGACCCGGCCATCATCGACACCATCAACGCCCACGTGAACGAGGTTCTGGCGACGCCGGAGTTTCAAAGCTACGCGCGGAGCCAGGCCGCCGAGATCGACGGCGGGACGCCAGTGGATTTGAAGGCCTGGGCCGACTCCGAGCTGGTGAAATGGAAGAACGTGGTGGAGGTCGCCGGTATTGCCCGGAAGTGACGGACCCTCGCGGTCCATCATTTCCTCGCTTGAAACGATCTCAGAACCGAACCCACAGGCGGTTTCATGACGACCCCCCACTTCGGGCGCGACGTGTCGATCTATTCGACACTCGTCGTGGCCGCGATCGCCTTCATCCTGGTGCTGTCGCCGATGGCGATCGACGAGCCGGAGATGGTGGAGCACGCGGCCCTCTCGCCCCGCTTTCTTCCAAACGTGCTCGCCGCGTTGATCGGCGTGCTGTCCCTCGTCGGCCTGGTTCGCGCCGTGATGGCGCGCGTGCCAGCGCCGGGTTCCCGTGATCCGGCCGACCAGGACGGCGGACTGGCGGAACGCCGCCCTCCCACCGCCGGGCATTGGCGGATGGCGGGTGCTTTCGCGCTGCTTTGCCTCGCCTATCCTCTCTCCGTGGTGCTCGGCATGGGGCTGGCGGCCGCCGTGGTGACGGCCGGCTTGCTTGCCGTAGGCGGGGAGCGCCATCCCGGCACCTATCTGGTGGTGGCGGTGGTCGTTCCCTCGTTCATTTTCCTGTTCTTCGACCAGCTTCTGAACGTGCCCGTCCCCGCGGGTCTGCTGACACGGTGGCTTCCATGATCGACAGTCTGCTCGCGGGTCTCGCTCTCTTTCTCGATCTCCAGAATTTGATATGCATCGTCGTCGGCGTGATGATCGGTGTCGTGATCGGCGCGATCCCCGGTCTTTCGGCGGTGATGGGCGTCACGTTGGCCCTGCCGTTCACTTTCCACATGTCGCCGATCGCGGCGATCCTGCTCTTGGTCGGGATTTACAAGGGCGGAGTCATGGGCGGGTCGATCTCGGCCATCCTCATCCGCACGCCCGGCACGCCGGCCGCCGCCTGCACGACGATCGACGGCTACCAGATGACGCTCCGCGGCGAGGCGGGGAAGGCGCTGATGGCGGCGCTGTACTCGTCCTGCGCCGCTGACATGATCTCCAACATCGCGCTGATACTGTTCGTCGTTCCTCTCGCGTCCCTTGCCCTCAGCTTCGGCCCGCCCGAATACCTCTGGCTGATCGCGTTCTCGCTGACGATCGTCGTCGCGATCTCCTCGGGATCCTTGGTGAGGGGCCTGATCTCTGGGCTTTTGGGCATGATGGTGGCGTCGATCGGCGCCGATCTCGTCTATGGCACGGATCGTCTGACCTTCGGCTCGTTCAACCTGATGGGTGGCGTGAGCTTTGTGCCGATGCTCGTCGGCCTGTTCGCGATCCCGGAAATCATCCGCTACTATGGGGCGCTGGCGAAGCCGCCCGAGGTGAAGGGGGCCGACGCGTCCCGGATGACGCGCGACGACCTGCGGCGCTGCGCTCCGACGATCGTCCGTGGCAGCCTGATCGGCGTGATCATCGGCGCCATTCCAGGCGCTGGCCCGACAGCGGCGGCGTTCCTGTCCTATGGGATCGCCCGGCGGCTATCGCCGCGTGGCCGGTATTTCGGCAGCGGCGAGGTGGAGGGCGTCTGCGCGCCCGAGGCGGGAAACAACGGGGTGGCGGGGTCGAGCCTGATTCCCCTCCTGGCGTTGGGCATCCCCGGCGACGTCGTGACCGCCGTCATCCTTGGCGCGTTCATGATCCACAATCTCACGCCCGGTCCCTTGCTGTTCCAGGAACACCTGGGCACGGTCTACGCCATCTTCCTCGGCATCATCACCAGTTCGATCGCGCTGTTCTTCGCCGGACGCGCCGTCATGATGTCGTTCGCTGGAATCGCCCGCGTTCGCGGTCAGATCCTGATGCCGATTATCTTCATGTTCTGCCTGTTTGGCAGCTTCGCGGTGAGCAACAACTTTTTTGACGTCGGTGTCATGCTTGTCTTTGGCGGCATCGGCTTCGCTATGCAAAAACTTAGCTTTGATGTGACGCCGTTTCTGCTTGGTTTTATCCTCGCGCCGAAATTCGAGGATAATCTGAGGCGGTCCGTTCTGATCGGGGAGGACGGCGGTGTGTTTTTCAACAGCGCCATCTCCTGGTTTTTCATCAGCCTTTTCATCGCGTCGCTGGTTTGGGGAATGTGGAGGGCCTGGAGCGACGCCCGTGGCGCGCACGTCGGCCCGCTGACCGCCACGACCAGCGAGGCAACCCCCACCGGGCCGTGAATCCCGCTCTGGTACCAAATATTTAGAGACGGATTCAGCGATCATGTCGGTTCGACATGATCGCATCCGGCTTTAGAGCGTTCTTCTGTCACACGGAATTCCTCGCGATTTCGGCAGACAGGAAAACGCTCTAGACTAGGCTCCCACCATGTCCAGGAACTCGCGAGGGGATACGACGAGGGCCCGACCGTATGACGGGGCGTTGAAGTGCGCGGTGTTGCCCGTCACGATGGCGTCGGCGCGCGAGATTATCGCCACGATCACATACACCGCATCATCCTCGTCGGCTATGTCCGGACGCGGGACCGAATGATCGAATCGGACGAGGGGCGCCTGCGCAGCCACGTTCTCGATGAGTGCGTGCATGCGGCTTTGGACGGGAGGAGGAAACTTCGGGCGGTCGGCAACCTCCCGGTACTCGTCGAGAATTCCTCGCTCAAGGCAAGCTCGTGGTTTCCGATGGCCTCGGCGACCGCCAAGCGGCACACCCCGTCCGTCAACGCGGCTGACACCAGGACGTTGCAGTCGATGACGATGCGCAGGGGCGGGAGTTATTTCTCAGCCTGCCGGCGAGCCCCGCGACGGCTTCGTCCGCGATCTCCGCCGCCTGCTCCTCCGTCAAATCCCGGAACTCCGGGGGAAGCGGGTGCTTCTCGAGAATCGCGGAAAGGCGCTTGTTCTCAGCGTCCCTCGCTTCGTTCGCATCTGCGTGCGCGACCGACACCCGGACTCGCCTGCCAGGCCGGAAGCCCGCCCGGATAACGGCATCACGGATGTTCTCGACGTTGGTGTCGATCGTCACTGACACGGTCTCGGGCTGGTTCATGGTGCGGTCATCATGCAAAAGGAACCGGCCCTATCATAGGCGCGGAGGAGAAAAACGCCAAGTCGGGTCCCCCGTCAGCCATCATCCCCTGCACCGTCAGGGATCATCGACACCGACCTGCCTTGGCGATCCGGCCAGCGCCGGAATCACGTCAGGTGCGGCCGCCGCAGGTACTCCTCGCTCTGCATTTCCATCAGGCGGCTGACGGTGCGTTCGAACTCGAAGGCGTGGGTGCCCTCGGGGTAGAGGCGCTGGGGTGGGGCGTCGGCGGCGACGATCACCGTCACCTTGTGCTCGTAGAGCGCGTCGATCAGGGTCATGAAGCGCTTGGCCTCGTTGCGCCGCTCGTCGCGCATGGCCGGCACGTCGTCGATCAACACGGTGTGGAAATGGGTGGCGATGGCCAGGAAATCGGCGGCGCCGAAGGGCTTGCCGCAGAGGTCCCAGAAATCCACCCAGGCCACGCCGTTGGCGGCGCACGCGATGTCGACCCGGCGGCCCTGCACCAGAAGATGGGCCGGGCTGGTCGGGGCGCCCCCGGTCAGGGCGGCGAACGCCGCCTTCATGGCCGCGTCGGACGCCGGGCCCAGCGGGCAGTGGTAGACCGGCGTCCCGCTCAGCCGGTCGAGGCGGTAGTCGGTGGCCCCCTCCAGGGCCAGCACGTCGAGCCTGGCCTTCAGCAGGGCGATGAAGGGCAGGAACAGCTCGCGCTGCAGCCCGTCCTTGTAGAGCTCGTCGGGCGGCCAGTTGGAGGTCGCCACCACCACCACCCCGGCCTCGAACAGGTGGGTGAACAGGCGGCCCAGGATCATCGCGTCGGCGATGTCGGTGACGTGGAACTCGTCGAAGCACAGGAGCCACGCCTCCTCCGCCATGCGCCGGGCCAGCTCGGGCAGGGCGTCGTCGGGGCCGGTGGTGGCGCGGCCCCTGGCGGTGCGGTGCTCGTGGATGCGCCGGTGGGTCTCCAGCATGAACTCGTGGAAGTGGACGCGGCGCTTGCGCTCCACCGGGGCGGTTTCGAAGAACAGGTCCATCAGCATGGACTTGCCACGGCCGACCCCGCCGTAGAGGTAGAGGCCCTGGGGCGGCTCCGCCGGCTCGGCGCGCCGGGCCAGTCCGAAGCGCTCGCGCCAGCCGGTCTTGCCGGTGTGCGGCTGGTAGGCGCGCAGCGCCTGGTGCAGGCTCTGCAGCTTCTCCGCCGCCAGCGCCTGGGCGGGGTCGGGGCGCAGGGTGCCGGTGCCGCGGCGGGCGCGGTAGAGGGCGAGCGGTCCTTCGGGCATGGGCGGCGGCGCGGCTCCGGCGGCGGGGTCGGCGGTGAGCGGACCCCCTACCTAGCCGATGCGCCGGTGCGGCGCAACGTCGCCGGTCCGGGGCCGCCGGTCCGGGGCCGCCGGGTGACGCTTCAGATCAGGCCCTGGGCCTTGAAGCTGGTGTGGCGGCCCCGGCCGACGATCACATGGTCGTGGACGACGACGCCGACCGCCTCGGCGGCGCGCACCACGTCGCGGGTCATCTCCACGTCGGCCCGGCTCGGCGTGGGGTCGCCGGAGGGGTGGTTGTGGACCAGGATCACCGCCGTGGCGCCCAGCTCCAGCGCCCGCTTCACCACCTCGCGCGGGTAGACCGGGGTGTGGTCGACGGTGCCGCGCTGCTGCACCTCGTCGGCGATCAGCGCGTTCTTCTTGTCGAGGAACAGCAGACGGAACTGTTCGGTGGTCTGGTGCGCCATGGCGGCGGCGCAATACTCCATCAGCGTCTGCCAGGAGCCGAGCACCGGCCGCTTCATCACCTGCTCGCGCGACGCCCGCAGCGCGCACGCCCCGACCGCCCGCAGCATGGCGATCTGGCTGTCGGTGGTCAGCGCCACCCCCTCGGCGCGCATGCCGCGCAGCGCCTCCGGCGGCGCGTTGACGGCGTTCCACAAGCCGCCGAACCGCTCGATCAGCTTCTTGGCCAGGGGCTTGACGTCGCGCCGCCGGTCGACCTGGAACAGCACCAGCTCCAGCAGCTCGTAGTCCTGGAGCGCCTCGGCGCCACGCTCCAGGAAGCGGCCGCGCAGGCGGTCGCGGTGGCCGTGGTAGTGGGGCGTCTCCTCCGCCGGGTCGGCGGGGGCGGCCGGCCCGGGGGCGGCCGGCGCGGCCGGGTCGGGAGCGGCGGGGGGGATCTTCGCCTCGGCCATGGCGGCGGGTCTTCGCTCAATCCGCCGGGGCGGGGTAGGGGGGGCGGGTGTGGCCGGCGGGGGACAGGGTGAAGATCTCGCAGCCCTCGGCGGTGACACCGATCGAATGCTCGAACTGCGCCGACAGCGACTTGTCCTTGGTGACCGCGGTCCAGCCGTCGCCGAGGATCTTCACGTCGTGGCGGCCGGCGTTGAGCATCGGCTCGATGGTGAAGAACATGCCCTCGCGCAGCACCAGCCCGGTGCCGGGGCGCCCGAAGTGCAGCACCGACGGCGGGGCGTGGAAGGTCTGGCCCAGGCCGTGGCCGCAGAAGTCGCGCACCACGGTGTAGCGGTGGGATTCGGCGAGGCTCTGGATGGCGTGGCCGACGTCGCCGAGCGTGGCGCCGGGGCGGACCTGGGCGATGCCGATCATCAGCGCCTCGTGGGTGACGTCCACCAGCTTGCGCGCCTTCACGCTGACGCCGTCGCCGCACAGGTACATCCGGCTGCTGTCGCCGTACCAGGTGTCGAGGATCGGCGTCACGTCGATGTTGAGGATGTCGCCGTCGGCCAGCCGCTTGTCGCCGGGGATGCCGTGGCAGACCACGTGGTTGACCGAGATGCAGGTCGCCTTGGGATAGCCGCGGTAGCCGAGCGGGGCGGGCACTGCGCCGTGGTCGCGCATGAACTGCTCGCACAGCCGGTCCAGCTCGCCGGTGGTGACGCCCGGCCGCACATAGGGGGCGATGAAGTCCAGGGTGGCGGCGGCGAGGTACCCGGCCCGCCGCATGCCGTCGAAGTCCTCCGGCCCATGGATGCGGACGCGGCTGGATTCGATGTTGTCGTGTTCCACCAGTGTTGCCTTTTCCGTTGGATGGCCGCCCCGGCCCGTCCCTGTTCCCGTCCCCGCCGGCCCGGTCCCATCACCCCTCCAGGCGGATCGGCAGCGGGCGCTCCAATTCAATCGATTCCGGGGTGATCGCGCAAGACCAACACACCGTTTCCACGCCCGCCGCCACGGCACGGCGCAGCCCGGCGGCGTAGGTCGGGTCGAGGTCCTCCGCCACCCGGAAGTAGGCGCAGTCCGCCCGCTGGACAAGATACACCATCACCGCCCGGTGGCCGGCCGCCACCATCGCCGCCAGCTCCTCCAGGTGCTTGGCGCCGCGCGCGGTGACGCAATCGGGGAATTCCGCCGCCAGCCCGTCCCCCCGGCCGGGCCGGCGCAGGTGGACGTTCTTCACCTCCACATAGGCCGGCGGCCGGCCGGCGCCCTCCAGCAGCACGTCGATGCGCGAGTTGCGGCCGTAGCGCACCTCGCGCCGCAGCCGCTCGTAGCCGGCCAGCTCCGGCACCGTGCCCGCCGCGATGGCCGCCGCCACCAGGGCGTTGGGGTGGCCGGTGTTGACGCCGACCAGGCCGCCGTCCGCCTCGACCAGCTCCAGGGTGTGGGCCAGCTTGCGCTTGGGGTTGTCGGAGCGCGACAGCCAGGCGCGGCTTCCCGGCGCGTCCAGGCCGATCATCGCGCCGGAGTTGGGGACGTGGACGGTCACCACCGCCCCGTCGAGGTCGACATCGGCGAGGAAGCGCTTGTAGCGGCGCAGCAGGCGCCCTTCGCGCAAGGGGGAGGGGAATCGCATGGCCCGCGCACGCTAGCCGCCGGGCGCGGGTGCGGCAAGCCCGCGGCGTCCGGGCGACTGGATTCCCGCCGCCGCCGGGCTATCATTCCTCGGCCGGCGCCTCCAGCCGGGACCACGGGAAGACCCTTCCATGAGCCTCGCCGACAGCCTCAACCCCACCGCCGCGGTCCTGATCATCGGCAACGAGATCCTGTCGGGCCGCACCAAGGACGTGAACCTCTCCCACATCGCCGAGGCGCTGGGCGCCATCGGCGTGCGGGTGCGCGAGGCCCGCGTGGTGCCCGACGTGGAGGAGGAGATCGTCGCCGCGGTCAACGCCTGCCGGGCCCGCTACACCTACGTCTTCACCACCGGCGGCATCGGCCCGACCCACGACGACATCACCTCGGCCTCGGTGGCCGCGGCCTTCGGCGTGCCGCTGCAACGCAACGCGGAGGCGGTGGCGCGGCTGGAGAGCCACTACCCGCCGGGCGGCCTCAACGCGGCGCGCCTGCGCATGGCCGACGTGCCGGCCGGCGCCACCCTGGTCGACAACCCGATCAGCCAGGCCCCGGGGTTCCGCATCGGCAACGTCTTCGTCCTGGCCGGCGTGCCCAACATCATGCGGGCGATGCTCGACGGCGTCCTGCCCCACCTCGCCGGCGGCCCGCCGATCCACGCCCGCACGGTGAGCTGCGAACTGGCCGAGGGGCGGATCGCCGCCGACCTCGGCGCCCTGCAGGAGCGGCTGGCGGACGTCGAGATCGGCAGCTACCCCTATTTCCGCAACGGGTTCTTCGGCGTCAGCCTGGTGCTGCGCGGCACCGACGTGGCGGCGCTGGACGCCGCCGCCGAGGAGCTGTGCGCGGTGGTGCGGCGCCTGGGGGGGACGCCGGTGTTGACCCCCGGCACCACCCCGTAGGCCTCCGAAGGCATAGGGCGCCTGCATCTTCCGGCCGGTGCCGCTTGCCGGCGCGCCGCGACTCCCCAGACTCCGTCTTCCAGGCACACCGGCGTCCCGACCTGCGGGACGCCGCAGAGGGAGGGCGCGCCGGCGCCGGCCGATCATGCAACCGTTCGAGAAGCCGTTGGTGTTCTATCTGCTCCAGCATCTGGCGTCGGGGATCGTCGGCGCCGTGGTGCTGGCCACGGGCATCCTGCTGCTGGACATCGCCGGCCTCGGCACCCTGATCCGCACCAGCGAGCACTGGCTGGCCGCGCTGGTGCTGCTCTACGCCGGGCTCGGCATCACCTTCGGCAGCGTCGCCATGGGCGTCGGGGTGATGCTGCTGGCCGACGACTGACGGCGGCACGACGTCGCCCTTCCGCCAGTATCGGGACCGGTTCCGCCCCTCCGCCGCCGGTCCGCGGCGGTCCCGGGACCGTGCGGACACCAGACAATCGGCTTGCCACGACAAGTCATGACCCGTATGGACTGTCGATGCGCCTGTCGACGGCGCCGGTGTCGTGGGAGCTGACATTGCGACGATCCTTCGTGCTTGCGGTGACGCTGGTCGCCGCCATCACGGCCATTGCCGCGATCCTCTCCTTGCGCGCCGACCGGGGGGCTTCGGTGGCCGCGGTGGAAGGGCCCCCCGCCGGCCCCGACGCCGGCCCCGCTCCCGGCCCCGACCCCGACGCGGCCCTGCCGGTGACGGTCGCCGTCGCCCGCCAATCGACCGGCTATCGCGTCGAGAGCCGCTACGCCGGGCGGATCGTGGCGCGCCGGGCCAGCGCTCTCGGCTTTTCCCGCAGCGGCATCCTGATGCGGGTCCACGTCGACGACGGCGACCACGTGGCGGCCGGCGAGCTGCTGGCGGTGCTGGACACCCGCATGCTGGAGGGCAAGGTGGTCGAGCTGCGCGCCGAGCTCGACCACGGGCGGGCCATGCTCGATGCCGCGACCGCCCGCAGCGACCAGTCCGCGGCCCTGGTGAAGCGGCGCGCGAGCCTGGCCAGGAACGATTTCGTGTCGCGGGAATCCTACGACGACGCGCACTTCGCCCAGATCATGGCCGTTGCCGAGCAGGCCGCGGCGGAAAGCGCCCTGCGCAGCGCCGATGCGGCGCTCGACACGCTGCAGGTGGAGCTCGACCTGTCGCGCCTGGCGGCGCCCTACGCCGGAACCGTCGTCGCCCGGCGGCGCGACGAGGGGGCCGTGGTCGCCGCCGGCGAGGCGGTGCTCGAGATCGCCGAAACCGACCACGTCGAGTTGCGGGTCGGCGTTCCCGCGCCGATCGCGGCGACCCTGGCGGTGGGCGCCACCTACCGGGGGGCGGTGGCCGGGCGGGAGGTCGCCTGCGTGCTCCGCCGCATCGTGCCCATGGTGGACCCGGCGACCCGCACGGTCACCGTGGTCCTGACGCTTCCGCCCGGCGGCCCGCGACCCAAACCGGGCGAGCTGGGGCAGCTGCTGGTCGAGCGCAGGGTGGCCGCCGCCGGCTTCTGGCTGCCGCTGGCGGCCCTCGCGGAAGGCCGCCGCGGGCTGTGGACGGCCTATGTGGTGGAGTCGCCGGAAACCGGCCGGGGACCCGGCGTCCTCTCGCAGCGTGCCCTGCAGCTCGTCCAGGTCGACGGCGACCGCGCCTACGTCACCGGGGCGCTGCACGACGGCGAGCGGGTCGTCGCCGATGGTGTGCACCGGCTGGTCGCCGGCGTGCGCGTGACCCCGGTCGCCGAGATTCCGGCGGCTCCGGAATGACGGGGCCGGCACGGACGAGGGCGCCCCGGCCATGATGGCGACGCTGTTCCATGACCGTCCGCGCCTGACCGTGCTGTCCATCCTGTTGATCCTGGTCGCCGGCGCGGCGGGGTTTGCGGCCTTGCCGCGCCTGGAGGACCCGCTGATCACCAGCCGGTTCGCGTCGATCAAGACCGACTATCCCGGGGCCAGCGCCGAACAGGTCGACAGCCAGGTCGTCGCCACCCTCGAAGCCGCGCTGTTCGAGGTCGAGGAGATACAGGAGATCAAATCGGTGTCCCGGACCGGGTTCTCCGAAATGATCGTCATCCTCGACGATGACGCCGACACGGCCGGGCTCGACGCGATCTGGGCGCGGGTTCGCGACACCCTGGGCGATGCCGCGGCGGCCCTGCCGCCCGGCGCCGGTCCGCCGGCGTTCCGCCGCGAGCAGCCCGGTGCGCACACCTTCGTCGCCGCCCTCACCTGGACCGCGGACGCGCCGCCGGCGCGCGGCATCCTCACCCGGCTGGGGAAGGATTTCGAACGCACCCTCGGCCTGCTGCCGGGCACGCTGCGCACCGACACGTACGGCGCGAGCGAGGAGGAGATCCGGGTGAGCTACGCGCCGGCGGTGCTGGCGGCCAGCGGCCTCACCCCCGGTGCGGTCGCCGAGGCCATCGGCAACGCCGACGTCAAGCGGCCGGCGGGGCAGCTCACCTCGGCCGACACCCAGATGCCGCTTGCCGTCACCGGCCCGCTTGACCGGCTGGACAGGGTGCGCGCCGTGCCGCTGGGCCGTCTCGCCGACGGACGCATGGTGCGGGTGGGCGACGTCGCCGAGGTCCGCAAGACCGTGCGCGATCCGGTGACCACGGAGGCCCTGGCGCGGGGCCGCCCGGCGGTGATCGTCGCGGCGATGATGAGCGGCGGCTGGCGGGTGGACGACTGGAGCCGCAACGCGCGCGCCGCGTTCGCCGCGTTCTCGAAGGACCTGTCCCCCGACATCCGCGCCGTGATCGTGTTCGATCAAAGCACCTACGTGACGGCGCGCCTCGACGACCTGGGCCGGAACCTTGCCCTGTCCCTCGTCCTGGTGGCGCTGGTGGTCTGCCTGACCATGGGCTGGCGCTCCGGGCTGGTGGTCGGCAGCATGCTGCCGCTGGCCATCGCCATGGTCGTGGCCATGCTCTGGGCGCTGGGCGTGCCGCTGCACCAGGTCTCGATCACCGGCCTGATCATCGCCCTGGGCCTGCTGATCGACAACGCGATCGTCATGGTGGACGAGTTCGATCACCGGCGCGCCGCCGGTCGGGATGCCCGGGAGGCGATAGCCGGCGCGGTGCGCCATCTCCTCGTGCCGCTGCTGGCGTCCACCGTCACCACCATCCTGACCTTCGCGCCGATCGCCCTGTTTCCCGGCCCGACCGGCGAGTTCGTGGGCGGCCTCGGCACCTCGGTCATCCTGTCCGTGGGCGCCTCGCTGGTCTTGACCATGACGATCATTCCGGCGCTCGCCGGCCGCCTGGCCCGCGCCGGCCACACCGGCGCCCGGTCGCGGCCCGCCGGCATCCTCGAATCGGGGATCGACCATCCGGCGCTGGGCGCCGCGCTGCGCCGCCTCCTGGACGCGGTGGTTCGCCGGTCCCGGCTGGCGATCGCCGCCGCCGTGCTGCCGGCGGTCGCCGGCTTCGTCCTGGCCGGCCACCTGACGCAACAGTTCTTCCCGCCGACCGACCGCGACCAGTTCCAGGTGGCGGTCGCGCTGCGGCCGCAGGCGACGCTGGACGAAACGCGTCGGGCGGTCGACCGCATCCGGGCGATCCTGGCGCAGGAGCCCGCCGTGGTCGGCGACACCTGGGTGTTGGGTGCCTCGCCGCCGCGCGTGTTCTACAACGTCACCGTCGCGACCGATCGCGTGCCGAGCGCGGCCAGCGCGTTTGTCGACACGGTCTCGCCCGAGGCGACCCGGGCGCTCCTGCCGCGCCTGCGACGCACCCTGGCGGCGGCCATCCCGGAGGCCGAGGTCCTGGTCCTGCCGTTCGAGCAGGGCCCGCTGTTCGACGCCCCGGTGGAGGTGGAGGTCTACGGCCCCGACCTGGCGCGGCTGCGGGAGATCGGCGACACCGTCCGCCTGCTGCTCAGCCAGTCGGCGAAGGTCACCAACACCCGGGCGACGCTGACCGGCGGCCGGCCGGTGGTGGCGGTGGCGGTGGACGAGGACGCGGCCCGGTTGGCCGGCTTCGATCCGTCGGCGGTCGCCCGGGAACTGTCCGCCGCCCTCGACGGCGTGGTCGGCGGCTCGATCATCGAGGACACGGAGGACCTGCCCGTGCGCGTCCGCGCCGATGTCCGCGGCCTCGCCTCGTCGGGCCGGATCGCGGAACTGCCGCTCGCGGCCCCTCTTGCGACGGCGGCGGTGGCGGCCGGCTCGGGCGGCGGCGCCGCGACCGGCGTTCCTCTCGACGCGCTGGGCACCCTGACCCTGGTGCCGACCTACGGCACCATCACCCGCTACCAGGGCGAACGGGTGAACCGCATCCAGGCGTTCATCGAGCCCTTCGCGATCCCCAGCGAGACCTTGGCGGACGTCAAGCGGCGCCTCGACGCGGCGCGGTCGCTGCTGCCGCCCGGCTACCGGATCGCGTTCGGTGGCGAGGCCCGGGAAAGCGGCAAGTCCCAGGCCGGCCTGGTGGCGATGGTCGGGCCGCTGGCGGTGGTGATGGTCGCCACCGTCGTCCTGGCCTTCAACAGCTTCCGCATGGCCGCGGTGATCGCGGCGGTCGCCGCCCTGAGCGCGGGCATGGGGCTGTTCGCCGTTTGGGTGTTCCAGGAGCCCCTGGGCTTCATGACCATCCTGGGCAGCCTCGGGCTGATCGGCATCGCCATCAACGATTCCATCGTCGTGCTGGCGGCGCTGCGCGAGAACCCCGGGGCGGCCGCCGGCGATCCGGTGGCGATCCGGACCACCGTGGCCGCCTGTTCCCGGCACGTGGTGTCGACGACCCTCACCACCATCGCCGGATTCGTTCCGCTGATCCTGTGGGGCGGTTCGTTCTGGCAGCCCCTGGCGATCGCCATCGCCGGCGGGGTGTCGGGGGCGACGATGCTCTCGTTGGTCTTCGTTCCCGCGGTCTTCGCCCTGATGACCCGGGCGCGCCCTGCGCAGCCCCGGGTCCAATAATTCCCCTCTATTACTGTTTTGTCAGAATCGGACGCCGCCCCACACCGGCAAGGACGCGCCGCATGTTCCGCGGATTGGCGCGCGGCCGTTCCGGTCTGTGGGCAGGGTTGGTTGTCGTTGTGTTGAACCATTCCTTTGGCCATACTTTGCCGGCTTGAGCACATCATCGTCCTGAACATTCCATTCGGACAGGGATGGATCACAGAAGGAGCGGATGTTCGATGGCCGCCGCATCCATGACGCCCCACGCCATGACCGCCACCGCCATGACCGCCACTGCCGAGCCCGCCACCGCCGGGACCGCCACCGCCGGAAAACGCCTCGGCATTCTGCTGATCAAGCCGTCGCGCTACGACGACGACGGCTACGTCATCCAGTGGTGGCGGTCGTTCCTGGTCGCCAACGTCCTGTCGGTCGTGGCGGGGATCGTCGTCGACGCCGGCCGGCGCCGGTGCCTTGGCCCGGACGTGACGATCGAGACCAAGCTGATCGACGAGGTGGCCGAAATCGTCCGCCCGACGGCGCTGGCGGAGTGGCTGTCCCAGTTCGACCGGGCGGCGGTGTTCCTGGTCGGCGTCCAGACCAGCCAGTTTCCCCGCGCGCTGGACATCGGCCGGAGTTTCGTCGAGCTGGGCGTCCCGGTGATCGTCGGCGGCTTTCACGTCAGCGGGGCGATGGCGATGGTGCCGGACTGGCAGCCGGCGTTCGCGGGCGTCGCGGAGGCCGGGGTGACGCTCTACGCCGGTGAACTGGAAAACGGGGTGGACGCTCTGTTGGGCGACATCTGGGCCGGCGCCATCCAGCCCGTCTACAACCATCTGGCCACCACCGCCGATCTGACGAAGACCCCGGCGCAGATCGTCGACCCGGGTCTGGCGGCGCGCACCTTCGACCGGCCCTATGCCATGGAGGTCAGCCGGGGCTGTCCGTTCCTGTGCTCGTTCTGCACCATCATCAACGTCCATGGGCGGACGATGCGCCATCGCTCCCTGGAGCGCATCGAGCAGCATGTCCGCGCGTGCGTCGCCAACGGCATCCACAAGGTGTTGATCACCGACGACAATTTCGCCCGCAGCCCGGTCTGGAGAGAGGTCACCGCGCTACTCGCCGCCCTCCAGAAGGAACTGGACGTGACGCTGGAGGTGTTCATCCAGGTCGACGCCCTGGCGACGCGCATCCGCGGCTTCGTCGATGCCTGCAAGGCGGGCGGGGTGAAACGCGTCTTCATCGGGCTGGAATCCCTGCGCCCCGACAACCTTGCCGCCGCCAGCAAGGGGCAGAACAAGGTCCATCAGATGCGCGACATGCTGATGACGTGGAAGCGCGCCGGCATGGTCCTGTTCCCCGCCATCATCGTCGGGCTGCCGAACGACACCCCGGAACGGGTCGCCGAGGACATCCGCGTCCTTCAGGACGAATTGCCGGTGGACATCGTCGAGTTCTTCCTGCTGACCCCCCTGCCGGGCTCGGCGGATCATCAGAAGCTGGTCGCGGACGGCGTGGCCATGGACGCGGATCTCAACCGCTACGCCTCGATGTACGCGGTGACGGACCATCCCAAGATGACCCGGCGGGACTGGGACGCGCTGTTCTGGCGCTGCTGGCGCTCCTACTATTCCCTCGGCCACCTGAAGACGCTGATCGCGCGCGGCCTCCTCTACGGGGCGTCCACCGCGGAGATCCGCGCCACCTTCGTCTGCTCGCTGGGCTCCGCCCGGTGGGAAGGGCTGAACGCGCTCGACAGCGGTGCCATCCGCATCAAGGACCGCCATTCGCGGCGCCCCGGCTATCCGAAGCCCTGGGCGCCGGCCCATGCCGTGAAGCGGACGATCGTCAACGCCAGCATCGCCACCGCCACGCTCGCCCTGCTGGTCTACGCCTATCTGCTGGAGCTGTGGCTGCGGCGCGAGCAGGCCAACGGCCGCCTCGACCGCCACGTCGGCCGGATGTTCGCCGATGACGCGCGGAACGGTCCGCCGGCGGCCGACCGAAACGACGGGGACCGCCCGGAGGAAGCGACGGCGTGACGAATCGGCGCCGGCGTGGCGCCGGCCCTCGCGCCGCGGGCCCTCGCGCCGCGGCCCGGACCCCGCGGCGGGATGCCCGACGCAGGGCACCCGGCGGCACCGGAGGCCACGCTCAGAACGGGCCGAAGGTCTGGTGGAGGAACACCAGGGCGGTCAGCGCCGCCAGCCAGATCGCCGCGTTGCGCAGCCACGGGCTGCGGCGCACGCTGGGGACGGCGCCGGGAAGCACGATGGCCAACACCATCAGGATGCCCACCAGCGCCAACCAGTTGATGTCTGCCATCGGCCCTTCCTCCGCTCCGGTTCCCCGCGGGTGAACCCGGCCGTCGCGGCTGTCCAGGCCCGCCGGTCCGCCGCCTTGACCGCGCCGTCACGAGCGGCTATGCAACCGCAAGGCGCTCGTTCCGTTGGCCCCCCGATGACCGGGGCGAGCGGCGTGCGCCGCGGGGCGGGCGTGGCGGAATCGGTAGACGCATCGGACTTAAAATCCGAAGCCCATGGCGTGGGGGTTCGAGTCCCCCCGCCCGCACCACCGCGCCGGGCGGCGCGGCCCGGGCAGGAAAAAGGCCGCTCCGGACGAGCGGCCTTCCCGTGTGGCGACACAGCCCCGACACGGGCCGGGGCGCAGGGTCAGGCCAGCTCGACCCGCTCCGCCTCGGGGCCCTTGAGCCCTTGACGGACGGTGACGCGCACCTGCTCGCCGTCGCTCAGGCCGCTGATGCCGCACCGCTCCAGCGCGCGGATGTGGACGAAGATGTCCTTGCCGCCGGTGGATGGGGCGATGAAGCCGAAGCCCTTGGTGACATTGAACCACTTGACGGTGCCGTCGACGGTCTCCGTCGGGCCCGACGGGGCGCGGTCCCAACCGCGGTCGCCGCCACCGCCACCGCCACCGCTTCGGGCCGGCCGGCCGGCCGGTGCCGTTGCCGTGGAGGTGTCGATCGTGTGGATCGTCGCCACCTGCGGCCCCTTGGGACCGCGCGACAGGTCGCACACGATGGTTGCGCCGTCCGGCAGGGCGTCGTGACCCGAAAACTGCAGAACGGTGGAATGGAGGAACGCATCCGGCGAACCATCGTCCGGCGTCACGAAGCCGAAGCCCTTGGTCGCATTGAACCACTTGACGGTGGCGCGGATGTCGCGGTGGGTGATCTCGGGTGCGCGGAACGCCCCGCGCTGCGGGCGGTCGAACATCAACGGTCTCGTACACAGTGACAGGCCACGACCCGCCGTGGGTCGCAACGCCGTTGAGGATGACCTACAATGTCCCGATTTTCAACCGGGAATCCGGTCGCGGTGCGGATGGTGGAGCGGACGGCCGATGCTGCCCGAAAGGGTTGCATCGGCGCCGCGCGACGGCCCGGCGGTGGGTGCCCGGGCCGCCGGCCGACGCCGGGCCGTCCTCAACGATAGGTGACGGTGACGATCTCGTAGAGCTTGGAGCCGCCGGGCGTCGAAACCTCGACGCTGTCGCCGATGTTCTTGCCGATCAGCGCGCGGGCGAGCGGCGACTGGATGGACAGAAAGCCGTTCTTGATGTCGCTCTCGTCCTGGCCGACGATCTGGTAGGTGTTTTCCTCGTCGGTGTCCTCGTCGGCCAGGGTCACCGTCGCGCCGAACTTGACCATGCTGCCCGACAGCTTGGCCGGATCGATCACCTCGGCCCGGCTGATCTTGTCCTCCAGTTCGGCGACCCGACCTTCAATGAAGCTCTGGCGCTCGCGCGCGGCGTGGTACTCGGCGTTCTCGGACAGGTCGCCATGCTCGCGCGCCTCGGCAATCGCCTTGATGACGGCCGGCCGCTCGACAGCCTTGAGATGCTTCAACTCTTCTTGCAGGCGTTCGAAGCCTGCCGCGGTCATCGGGACTTTTTCCATGTCTTCAGTCCATCACCATGCCAAACGCGTCGTCCTGAGAAAGATAATGGCGCGGGGGGCGGGCCTCCGCGCCGTCATCCGTTCTCAGTACGATCCGCTAAGGTACGACTGGAGCGGCGCGACTTCAAGGCTGCCGTTCCGCAGCGCCTGGATGGCTGCTACCGCTGCGCGTGCCCCGGACACGGTGGTGTAATAGGGAACGTTGTAGGTGAGCGCGGTTCGCCGCAGACTGAAACTGTCGGAGAGGGCCTGGGCGCCTTCCGTGGTGTTGAGGACGAGTTGCACCTGGCCGTTGATCATCGCGTCCACGATGTGCGGCTGTCCCTCCGCGACCTTGTTGATGGACTCGGCGGGCAGCCCGGCGCCCTTCAGGAACGCGCAGGTGCCGACCGTGGCGATGAGACGGAAGCCCATCTCGTGGAGCCCCTTGGCGATGGCCGCCAGGGCCGGCTTGTCGCGGTCCTTGACCGAGATGAAGCAGGTGCCCTCGACCGGCAGGTTGAGGCCGGCCCCGAGCTGCGCCTTGGCGAAGGCGAGCGCGAAATTGTGGTCCAGCCCCATCACCTCGCCGGTGGACTTCATCTCCGGTCCGAGCACGATGTCGACGCCGGGGAAGCGGGCGAAGGGGAACACCGCCTCCTTGACCGCGGTGTGCGGCGGGTTCGGCCCGTTCAGGGTGAAGTCGGCCAGGGTCTCGCCGGCCATGATGCGGGCGGCGACCTTGGCGATGGCGGTGCCGGTGGCCTTGGCGACGAAGGGAACGGTGCGGCTGGCGCGCGGGTTCACCTCGAGGATGTAGACGGTGCCGTCCTTCACCGCGAACTGGACGTTCATCAGGCCGACCACGTTCAGCGCGCGGGCCAGCGCCTCGGCCTGGCGGTCGATCTCGGCGATGGTCTCCGGCGGCAGGGAGTAGGGCGGCAGGGCGCAGGCGCTGTCGCCGGAATGGATGCCGGCCTCCTCGATGTGCTCCATCACGCCGGCGACGTAGGTCGCGCCGGTGCTGTCGGCCACCACGTCGACGTCCACCTCGATGGCGTCCTGCAGGTAGCTGTCGATCAGCACCGGGTTCTTGCCCGACACCTTGACGGCGTTGGCGATGTAGCGCTTCAGCCCGGCGACGTCGTGGACGATCTCCATGGCGCGGCCGCCCAGCACGTAGGACGGCCGGATGACCACGGGGAAGCCGATGCGCGCGGCGACCGCCTCGGCCTCCTCCAGGGAGCGGGCGAGGCCGTTGGCCGGCTGCAGCAGGCCCAGCGTGTGCAGGAGCTGCTGGAAGCGCTCGCGGTCCTCGGCCAGGTCGATGGCGTCGGGCGAGGTGCCGAGGATCGGGATGCCGGCCGTCTCCAGCGCCTGGGCCAGCTTCAGCGGCGTCTGCCCGCCGAACTGGACGATGCAGCCCAGCACGGTGCCGTTGCGCTGCTCGACCCGCACCAGCTCGATCACGTCCTCGGCGGTCAGCGGCTCGAAGTAGAGGCGGTCGGCGGTGTCGTAGTCGGTCGACACCGTCTCGGGGTTGCAGTTGACCATGATGGTCTCGAAGCCGGCTTCGCGGAGCGCGTAGACGGCGTGGACGCAGCAATAGTCGAACTCGATGCCCTGGCCGATCCGGTTGGGACCGCCGCCCAGGATCACCACCTTGCGCCGGTCGGTCGGCTCGGACTCGCACTCGGCGCTGCCGCTGCCGTCGGCCTCGTAGGTCGAGTACATGTAGGGGGTGCGCGACGGGAACTCGGCCGCACAGGTGTCGATGCGCTTGTAGACCGGGGTGACGCCGGCGCTCCGGCGCGCCTCCGCCACCGCGTCCTCGGACTGGCCGACCAGCTCGCCCAGGCGGGCGTCGGAGAAGCCCATCTGCTTCAGACGGAGCCAGCCGGCGGCGTCGCCCGGCAGGCCGGCTCCGCGGACCGCCTCCTCGGTGGCGACGATCTCGGCGATCCGCTCGAGGAACCAGGGATCGTACTTGGAGGCCTGCTGCACCTCGGCCACCGTGAAGCCGTGGCGGAACGCCTGGGCGATCACCAGCAGACGGTCGGGGGTCGGCCTGGCCAGCGCGCCGCGGATCGCCGCGGGGTCGGGCGTCCCGTCGGCGCCGATCCGCATCTCGTTGAAGCCGGTCAGCCCGGTCTCCATGGAGCGCAGGGCCTTCTGGACCGACTCCTGGAAGGTGCGGCCGATCGACATGGCCTCGCCCACCGACTTCATCGAGGTGGTCAGCAGCGGCTCGGTGCCGGCGAACTTCTCGAAGGTGAAGCGAGGCATCTTGGTGACGACGTAGTCGATGGTCGGCTCGAAGCTCGCCGGGGTGACGCCGGTGATGTCGTTGTCCAGCTCGTCCAGGGTGTAGCCGACCGCCAGCTTGGCGGCGATCTTGGCGATCGGGAACCCGGTCGCCTTGGAGGCGAGCGCCGAGGAGCGGCTGACCCGCGGGTTCATCTCGATGACGATGAGGCGGCCGTCGGCCGGGTTGACGGCGAACTGGACGTTGGAGCCGCCGGTGTCCACCCCGATCTCGCGCAGCACCGCGATCGAGGCGTTGCGCATGATCTGGTATTCCTTGTCGGTCAGCGTCAGCGCCGGGGCCACGGTGATGCTGTCGCCGGTGTGGACGCCCATCGGGTCGATGTTCTCGATGGCGCAGATGATGATGCAGTTGTCGGCGCCGTCGCGCACGACCTCCATCTCGTATTCCTTCCAGCCCAGCACCGATTCCTCGATCAGAACCTCGCCGACCGGGCTGGCGCGCAGGCCGCCGCGCACGATGTCCTCGAACTCCTCGCGGTTGTAGGCGATGCCGCCGCCGGTGCCGGCCAGGGTGAAGGACGGGCGGATGATCGCCGGCAGCCCGACGAAGTCGAGCGCCTCCAGGGCGTCGCGGTAGGTCTTGACGAGGCGCGAGCGCGGGCTTTCCAGGCCGATGTCGTCCATGGCGTCACGGAACAGGATGCGGTCCTCGGCCTTGGCGATGACGTCGCGCTTGGCGCCGATCATCTCCACGCCCAGGCGCGCCAGCGTGCCGTCGTCGGCCAGCGCCATGGCGGTGTTCAGCGCGGTCTGGCCGCCCATGGTGGGGAGCAGCGCGTCGGGCCGCTCCTTCTCCAGGATCTTGGCGACCACCGCGGGGGTGATCGGCTCGATGTAGGTGGCGTCGGCCAGGCCGGGGTCGGTCATGATGGTGGCGGGGTTGGAATTGACCAGGATGACCCGGTAGCCTTCCTCGCGCAGCGCCTTGCACGCCTGAACGCCGGAGTAGTCGAACTCGCAGGCCTGGCCGATGACGATCGGCCCCGCGCCGATGATGCAGATGGACTTGATGTCTGTGCGCTTGGGCATGGCGGTTCGCTTCTCGACCTTCAGTCAGCAAAAGCCCCCTCCCGCCGGAGCGGGGGGAGGGGGCGTATGTCGTGCGAAGGCCACTTTATAGGCACGAACGCTGCGGGTGGGAAGAGGCGTCTCACGCCCGCGGCGACGTGCCGGCGGCGGCGCGGCCCCGGTGCAAACGCCCCTTGCGTCATGGGGCGAAGGGCGTCATCAATCGGCTGTCCGCCCGTCCGTCTCCGCTCCCCCGGCCAAAGCCTTCATGTCCCACGCCTTCGCCAAAGACAGCCGCGCCTGCGCCGCCTGCGTCTCGTGGGGCGGCGAGCGCGCCCTGGCCGCGGACAACACCCTGGTGCACGTCGCCCGCTACAGCGTGGAAGGGGAGTGCCGGACGGCGATCTCCCAGGACTACCGGAAGATCACCAAGTCCTTCCACACCTGCCCGGCTTGGGCGCCGCTGCCCGTGCTGAAGTCCCACGGCGGCCGGCCGGAGCGCGTCGGCGCGCCGGCGCCGGGCGCCGGGCCGGTCGCC
>NZ_BAAKJB010000054.1:0-32441 GCF_059703765.1 Azospirillum sp. NS33
GCCGCCGTAGCCTGGGCGCCGGCCGGGCCGGCGCTGCGTGGCCGTCACCGCCGTCGGCTTCGCCGTGATCCGCGCCGCCGTGTCCCTGGTCGCCGAGCCCCGGCTCACCGTGCTCCGGGGCCGCGGCGGCCGGCGGCGCGGCGGCGGCGGCCATCGCTGGTTCGGCGAGGGGGGCGCCGCCGTCCACCGCCACCCTCACCTGCGGGGTCGCCTCGGTCCAGGCGGTGCCGACGGGCGGTCCGGCGACCGCCAGCCAGCCCGCGGTGCCGGCCAGCGCGGCGAGCAGCACCCCATACGCCACCGCCACCGCGCTCGGCCGGGACGGGCGCCAGCGGCGTCGGGCGCCCTGCGGCGCGGCGGTGTCGCCCGTCGCCCGCCGCGGCCACACGGACCGCGGCGAGACCTTGAGGCGGCCCAGCAGGGCGGCGGCGTTCAACGGCGGTCTCCGGTTCGGCCCCTGGGGGCTCAGTTGGTGGCGGCGCGCGCCTGGAACAGGGCGAGGCCGCGCAGCAGGTCGACGGCGCGGGCGAGCTGGTAGTCGAACGGCGGCTCGCCCGTGTTGTCGTTGGCCGCCTCCCCCTCCGGCGCGGGGGCGGCGTCGGGGGCGGGTGCCGGCGTGGCCGGAGCGGCGGCGCCGGGGCCGGGCGCCGGCTCGGCCGGTGCGGCCTCCTCGGGTGTGGCCGGCCTGGTGTCGTTGCGCAGGGAGTGGCGCAGGTCGGCCTCGCGGCGCCGCGCCGCCAGGTCGACCTCCTCCAGCCGGGCCTGGTGGACCTCGATGTCCGGGGTCACGCCGAGCTGCTGGATGGAGCGGCCGGACGGCGTGTAGTAGCGGGCCGTGGTCAACCGCATGGCGCCGTGCCCGGGCAACGGGATGATGGTCTGGACCGACCCCTTGCCGAAGGTCTGGGTGCCCAGCACGATGGCCCGGCGGTGGTCCTGCAGCGCGCCGGCGACGATCTCGGAGGCCGAGGCCGATCCGCCGTTGACCAGCACCACCACCGGCTGGCCGCCGACCATGTCGCCGGCCTTGGCGTTGTAGCGGGTGCCGTCCTCGGCCTGGCGGCCGCGGGTCGACACGATCTCGCCCTTGTCGAGGAAGGTGTCGGACACCGACACCGCCTGGTCGAGCAGGCCGCCGGGGTTGTTGCGCAGGTCGAGCACGTAGCCCTTCAGCTTGTCGCCCAGCTCCTGCTGCAGCGAGCCGATGGCCTTTTCCAGGCCGGCCTGGGTCTGCTCGTTGAAGGAGGTGATGCGGATGTAGCCGATCTCCCCCTCGGCGCGGAAGCGCACGGACTGCACCTTGATGACGGCGCGGGTCAGGGTGACCTCGAACGGCTCGCCGGCCTCGCCGCGCCGCACCGTCACCTTGATGTCGGTGCCCACGGGGCCGCGCATCTTGTCCACCGCGTCGTTGAGCGAGAGGCCCATGATGGGCTCGCCGTCGAGGTGGGTCAGCAGGTCGCCGGGCTGCAGACCGGCGCGGAACGCCGGGGTCTCGTCGATGGGCGAGACGACCTTGATCAGGCCGTTCTCCATGGTCACCTCGATGCCCAGCCCGCCGAACTCGCCGCGGGTCTGCACCTGCATGTCCTGGAAGCTCTTCCGGTTGAGGTAGCTGGAATGCGGGTCCAGGGACGTCAGCATGCCGCCGATGGCGGCCTCGACGAGCTGCTCGTCGGTCACCTCCTCGACGTACTCGGCGCGCACGCGCTCGAACACGTCGCCGAACAGATTGAGCTGGCGGTAGGTCTCCGACGTGTTCGTGTCCGCCGTGACCGTGGCGATGCCCGCGCCCAGGAACACCAACGCCGCGGCGGAGGCGGCTCGCTTCATCATCCTCATCTACCCTTGTCCTTTCCCCTCCGGAGCGCCGATGCCACGCTGCGGATTGATGGGCTGCCCGTGTCTTCGCAGTTCGTAGTAGAGTTCAGGGGAATCGTCCGCCGCGTTCGGCGCCAATCCAATGGGCTCCCCCGCCGCCACGGTCCTGCCGACGGCCGTGTCGATCCGGCCAAGTCCGGCAATCAGACTATGATATCCATTGCCGTGTTCGACGATCAAGATTTGCCCATAGCTGCGGAACGCGCCGGCGAACATCACCGTGCCGGCCGTCGGTGCCACCACCGGGGTGCCGGCGCGGGCGCGGATGGTCAGGCCGCGGCTCGGCGCGCCGTAGCGGTCGGCCTGGCCGTAGCGGGTGACCACGCGGCCCACCACCGGCTGGCGCAGGCCGCCCCCCAGCGACGGGATGGATGAAAGCGGTAGATCGGAAGCGCCGGGCAGCGATGCAACCTCTTTCGCTGGCGCCGCGTCCCGTGGCGGTGCCGGCGGCGTCTCCGCGGGCGCGTTGGCCGGCGTCTCCGCGGGCCTCTTGGCCGGCGTCTCGGCCGCACGCCGCGCGGCGTCGGCCCGGGCGGCCTCGGCGCGGACCCGCGTCCGGCGCTCGTCGTCGAGCCGTTCGGCCTCCTGGCGGGCGGCCACCGCGACGGTCGCCCGGCGCTCGCCCTCGATGCGGTCCATGAGCTGGCGCAGGTCGCCGGCCTGGGCCGCCAGGGCGGCCATGTGGCGCGCCACGCTCTGGCGCTCCGCCTCGGTCTGCTCGGACAGCGCCTCGCGCCGGGCGACCAGCCGGGCGATCTCGGCCTGCTGGCCGGCCAGGGCGGTGCGGGCCGCCTCGGCCTGCGACCGCTGCTCGACCAGGCGCTCGCGCACCTCCGCCAGGCGGTGCAGGGCGCTGGCCAGGGTGTCGGCGCGCGCGCGCAGCACCGGCACCGTCTCGCGCAGCATGAGGGCGGAGCGCAGGGTGTCGACCGGGCCGCCGGGGCGGGCGATGGCGACCTCCGGCGGCACCCGCGACAGCGTCTGCAGCGCCGCCAGCAGGCGGGCGATCTGCCGGCGCTGCTCGTCCAGCGAGGCCGCGCGATCCTGCTCCTCGACCTCCAGGGCGGCGAGCGTGTCCTCCAGCTCGACCAGCTCGCGTTCCTGGGCGCGGGCCCGGTCCGCGACCGCCACGAGCTGGTCCCGCAGGGCCTCGGCCTCGGCCTCCAGCGCCTCGGTCTGGCGGTCGAGGAAGCGGCGGCGGGCCTCGTCGGCCTGGATCTCCTGTTCGACCCGCTCCAGGGTCTGGTCCGGGCGCTCCGCCGGGGCGGCGCCGGCCCCCGGCGCGGCGGGCAGCAGCAGCAGCAGGCCGGCCGCGGCGGCGGCGCGGCGGGAGGGCCGGCGGCCCGGCAGGCCCCGGGCGGCTGGCGCGTGGGGTCGGCCCTCCCGGGTCATGCCGGGCCGCCTATTCCGCCGCCGCGCGGGCGGCGCCGCGGTCCAGCAGGGTCTTGCCGGTCATCTCGGCCGGCTGGGGCAGGCCCATCAGGTCGAGCAGGGTCGGCGCCACGTCGGCCAGGCGGCCGCTGCGGATGGCCGCGCCGGCCGGGCCGTTGACCAGCACCAGCGGCACCTTGTCCAGGGTGTGGGCGGTGTGCGGCCCGCCGGTGTTGGGGTCCTTCATCAGCTCGCAGTTGCCGTGGTCGGCGGTCAGCAGGATGGTGCCGCCCTGGCGGCGCACCGCCTCCTCCAGCCGGCCGACGCAGCGGTCGACGGTGGCGACCGCCTTGATCGCCGCGTCCAGCATGCCGGTGTGGCCGACCATGTCGGGGTTGGCGTAGTTGATGACCACGAGGTCGTAGGTCCCGCTGTCGACGGCGGCCACCACCTTGTCGGTGACCTCGTCGGCCGACATCTCCGGCTGCAGGTCGTAGGTCGCGACCTTGGGCGACGGCACGAGGATGCGCTCCTCGCCGGGGTACTGGCGCTCCTCGCCCCCGTTGAAGAAGAAGGTGACGTGCGGGTACTTCTCGGTCTCGGCGATGCGCAACTGCTTCAGCCCGGCCTGGGACACCACTTCGCCCAGCACCTTGGTCAGGGATTTCGGCGGAAAGATGGTCGCCATGCGCTCGGCCAGCGCCGCGGAGTATTCCACCATGCCGGCGACGGCGGCCAGCGCCGGCCGGGTGCCGCGTTCGAACCCGTCGAAATCGTCGTCAACGAAGGGGGCGAGGATCTCGCGCGCCCGGTCGGCCCGGAAATTGGCCATCAGAATGGCGTCGCCGTCGGCCATGCCGGCGTAGCCGTCGATGACGGTGGGCAGGATGAACTCGTCATGGGTGCCGGCGGCGTAGCTCTGATCGATGGCGGCGATCGGGTCGGCGGCGCGCAGGCCCTCGCCCTGGGCGATCGCGCCGTAGGCCTTGGCCACGCGCTCCCACCGCTTGTCGCGGTCCATGGCGTAGTAGCGGCCGCTGACGGTGGCGATCGAGACGCCGGCCAGCTCGTGGACGTCGGCCATGAACTCGGCCACCTGGTCGCGGGCCGACTGGGGCGGCACGTCGCGCCCGTCGGTGAAGGCGTGGACCACCACCGGAATCCCCTCGCGCGACAGCACGGCGGCCAGCGCCGCGATGTGGTCCTGGTGGGAATGGACGCCGCCCGGCGACAACAGGCCCATCAGATGGCAGCGCCCGCCGGTGCGGCTCAGGGTCTTGGCCAGGCCGTCGAGGGTGGCGTTGCGCTCGAGGTCGCCCTCGACGATGGCGTGGTCGATCATCACCAGGTCCTGCCGGACGACCCGGCCGGCGCCCAGGTTCATGTGCCCGACCTCGGAGTTGCCCATCTGCCCCTTGGGCAGGCCCACCTCCTCCTCGCTGGCGTCGAGGAAGGCGCGCGGCTCGCCCCCCCAGAGCCGGTCGAAGACGGGGGTGTCGGCCTGGGCCACGGCGTTGTCGGCCGTCTCCTCGCGGTAACCCCAGCCATCCATGATGCACAGCACGACGGGACGGGGGGGACGGGTCTCGGGCATGGGTGGGTCCTTTCTCCGACTGGGCTCGTTGGCACCGCGAGGGATGTGCGTCCGATTTATGTTCTGTTTAGATATGGACAATCCGCTGCGGGCCGGGGCGCGCCGCGGTCAATCCGTACGTTGCAAACTTAGTGGCCCGCCCCGGCACCGTCAATTCGCGCCCGGTCGCGGTCAAGGGCCGACCAGGGCCGGCGCACGCCGTGGCGGTCCAACGGCTCTTCGTTCGAGACGAGCACCAGATCCTCGATCATGGCCCGGGCGGTCAACATGCGGTCCACGTCGACAGCACCGGCCGCGGCGCCGGGACGCTCGCCCAGCCGGTGCTTTGTCGCCGGATGGCAATCAAGGAAGCGCCCGTTCGTCGAGCCGCCGCCGGACGGCGTGCAGCCATGCCTGCGCCGCGTCCCGGGGGAGAGGGAGCCGGCGCCGGCCTCCCCGGGTGGGACGGACCGGCACGGGGTGGACGAGAACCCCCGTCCCGCGGGCCAGCAGGATCTCGTCGCCGGCGGCGGCGCGGGCGATCAACCGGCACAGGGTGGTCTGCGCGCTGTGGATGGCGATCACGGTCATCGCTTTGTCCTCCCCCCGGGGCGTTCAGTTGGCGTGCAGCGCGCCGGCCGGCGGCGCCTCGTCGCCGTCGGGCGCCGCTTTGCCGTCGCCGCGCCGCCTCAGCCGCTGGGTCACCACCATGGCCGCGCACAGGGCCAGGAAGAGGGCCATGGTCCCGGTCAGCAGGGCGTAGGTCTCCATGCCGAGCAGCACGTAAAGGAAGATGAACAGCGCCGACAGGGATGCCGTGAAGAGCAGGGTGGGGAAGCGCCGTCGGGTGACGGAGGCGGTGTAGAGGGACGCCTGGGCGGTGACCAGGCCGGCGCTGATCCAATAGCCGGTGCGGTATCCCAGCGGTTCGGCGAGGGAGACCAGCAGCAGGGCGAACAGGGTCAGCGAGACGCCCATGAGCCCGTACTGGACGACGGTGATGCGCACCACGCCGAGCAGTTCGAACAGGGCGTAGAGGGCGAAGGACAAGACCACGAACAGCACCGCGTACTTCGCCGCGCGGGTGACCATGCGGTAGACCGGCGTTGCCTCCAGCAACTGCACGCCGATCGGCGAGAAGCGCTTCTCCGCGACGGCGTCCTTGAGCGCCGCGGTGGACCAGAGGAGCGGCCGCGAGGAATCGACGACCCGCCACTGCGCCGCGAAGCTGCCCGCGTCGATCGTCGTGTCGGAGGGCAACGTTGCGCCGTAGAAGCTGGGGGTCGACCAGGGCGCCTCCATCACCGCGGTGACCCGCGGGCCTTCCGGAGCCAGGGCGAAGGCGCCGCTGCCGCGGACGGTGACGGCGGCCTGGAACGGCACCGCCTGGCCGGCGGCGGGCGGTGCGGACAGCGGCGGCCGGGCCACGAGGGTCTCGGGACGGCACTCCCCGGGGTGCGCCATCAGTTCCACGCAGCTCTGCCAGGGGACGGGGGCGCCGTTCCAGTTCACGTGGTCCTTGGCGGTCATGCTGCCGAGCCGGGTGGTGCGCATCACGAGGATCGCGTCCTCCCACTGGATCGACACGCCACCCTCCACCAGCGCGTCGAGGCGCGCCTGCGAGGGGATGGCGAAGCGTCCCGTGACCTGCACCGCCGCCTCGTAGACGGTGGCGGTGAACAGGCCGCGGCGGCGCTCCTCCGGGGCGAGGACCACCCGGGCCGACGCCGTTTCGGGGGCGAGGATCAGGTATTCACGGGGGCCGCCGGCTCCCAGCAACGGCGCCGTCCAGTCGGTGAAGCGCAGGTACGGCACGGCGAGCAGCGGGATCTGCACCGTCTGTTCCGGCCCCCAGCTGGTCCGGAAGTCCTCGCGCACCTCCTCCTGCCGGGCTTCGCGTTCCGCGATGATGTCGGAGATCGGCACGCCGGCCACCATGGTCCCCAGGATGATGAAGACGATCTGCAGGGCCTTGGCGGTGTGGCGCCTGGGCCCGCGACCGGCGGGACGGGGCGTGGCGGGGGGCGCCGAGGGGGGCGGGGGAGGGGAGGATGTCATCGTTTTCGTCTCCAGAAAGGCTGCCGTCGGCCCTGGGGACGCCCCGGCCGCGGCACGCCGCCCAGGGTGGCGGGCGGCCGTGCGGCGGTGATGACGGGCCGGTGCAGCGGAGACGGATTCCCCGTGCAGAATTCGTGCAGGGCTTGCGGTAGAGTGTCGCCGCCATGCGCAAGATCCTGCTGATCGACGACGATCCCCACATCCGCGACATCGTCCGCTTCGCCCTGGCCCGCGACGGCTTCGCCGTCGTGGAGGCGGAGAACGGGGCCGAGGGGCTGGCACTGGCGCGCGCCGGCGCACCGGACCTCGTCCTGCTGGACGTGACAATGCCGGAGATGGACGGCACCGACGTGTGCCGGGCGCTGCGCCGCGACAGCCGCGTCCCGATCATCTTCCTGTCGTCGCGCGACGACGAGATCGACCGCGTCCTGGGGTTGGAGCTCGGCGGCGACGATTACGTCACCAAGCCCTTCTCGCCGCGCGAACTGGTGGCCCGGGTCAAGGCGCTGCTGCGGCGCGCCGAGCCGCCGGCGACGGCTCCGGCGGCCGCGACGGACCTCCGCCACAACCGCCTGCGCCTGGACCTGGACGGCGTGCGCGCCTTCTGGGACGGGGCCGAGGTGCCGCTGACCGCCACCGAGTTCGGTTTGCTGCGCACGCTGGCCGAGCGGCCGGGCAAGGTGTTCAGCCGCGACGCACTGATGGACGGAGCCTACACCGTCGAGCACTACGTCGCCGACCGCACGGTGGACAGCCACATCCGCCGGGTGCGGGCCAAGTTCCAGGCCCTGGGCGGCGCGCCGGTGGAGACGGTGCACGGCATCGGCTACAAGCTGTCCGAGTGCCGATGAGGCGGCGACGGCGTCTGTCCATCGCCACGGTGCTGCTGGCCATGAACCTGGCGGCGTTGGCCCTGCCGCTGAGCGGGCTGTGGTTCCTGCGGCTCTACGAGAGCGCCCTGATCCGCCAGACCGAGTCGGAACTGATCGCCCAGGCCGGGGTCCTCGCCGCCGTGTACCGCAGCGCCTGGCTGGCGGCAGGCGGGCAGCCCGAGCGGCTCGGCGCCCCGGTCGATCCCCGGTGGACGCAACAGCCGGGCTATGACGACCCCTGGATGCCCTGGGTCGCCGGGCTCGACCTGGCGGAGGACCCGGTGCTGCCGCCGCCGCCCGAGCCGGTGGTGCCGATGGACGCGGTGGAGCCGGCGGCGGCGCGGGCCGGTGTCGCCCTGTCACCGATTCTCGGCGAGGCCCAGCGGGTCACCCTGGCCGGCATGCGGGTCACCGACCACCAGGGGATCGTGGTGGCCAGCTCCGGCGAGGCGTTCGGCCTGTCCCTGGCGGCCCAGGAGGAGGTCCGTCGCGCCCTGGCGGGCGAGCCGGTGAGCGTGTTGCGGGACCGCTCCGGGGCACCGGCGCTCGGCCTCCGCTACGGGCTGTCCGACTACAGTGCGTATCTGCGGGTGTTCACCGCCCACCCCGTGCTGGCCGGCGACCGGGTCATCGGCGTCATCCTGCTGTCGCGCACACCGCGCTCGCTGGCCGCCACCCTCTATGGCAAGCGCTGGCATCTGGCCGGGCTCGCGATCCTGCTGCTCGTCTCGATCGGTGTGCTGGCGCGTCTCGGCACGGTGGCCATCAGCCGACCCCTGCGCACGGTGACGGCCCTGGCCAAACGCACGGCGGAAGGCGAGCGCGGGGTGATGACGCCGTTGCGGCGGCCGGCGGTGCGCGAGGTGGCCGAGCTGTCGGAGGCGCTGACCCGCATGGCGGCGACCCTGGAGCAGAGGGCCGACTACATCCGCGACTTCGCGGCCCACGTCTCCCACGAGTTCAAATCCCCGCTCACCACCTTCCGCGGCACCGTGGAACTGCTGCGCGATCATCTCGACAGCATGTCGGTGGAGGAGCGGGACCGCTTCCTGGCCAACATGGGGGCGGAGGCGGAGCGGCTGTCGCGCCTTGTCCGTCGCCTGCTGGAACTGGCGCGGGCCGACGTGCTGGCGGTCGGTGACGACGTCGTGTCCGACGCCGTGCCGGTCGCCGCCGGGGTCGCCGCGCGACTCGGCGCTCGGACGCGCCTCCCCGGCGCGCTGCCGGTCGCCATGGCACGCGACGCCCTGGAAAGCGTGCTCTCCAACCTGGTGGACAACGCGGTGCGCCACGGTGGGCCGGGCGTCGACGTCACCGTCGCTGCCTGCGCCGAGGGGGACCAGGCGGTCATCCGGGTCAGTGACGACGGCCCCGGCGTGTCCGCCGCCAATGCGGCGCGGATTTTCGATCCCTTTTTCACCACGGCCCGCAACCGGGGTGGTACCGGTCTCGGCCTTGCCATCACCAAGGGGCTGGTCGCCGCCCATGGCGGCAGTCTTGCCCTGCTGCCGTCGGCGGCCGGTGCGGTGTTCGAGGTCCGCCTGCGCCGGTCCCCGCCGCCCGGCGGGGCCTCAGGCCAGTGACAGCTTGCGGCCGCTGGCCTGCAGGGCGGCGGTCATCTCCGCCAGGCTGGCCTCGCTGGTGTCCGCCGGCACCACCAGGCACACCGTCGCCACGCAGCGCCCCGACGCGTCACGCACGGGCGCGGCCAGACAGGTGGTGAAGCGGTCGACCAGACCGGTGGTCCGGGCGTAGCCGGCGTTGCCGGCGTGTGCCACCTCGGCGACGAAGTCCGCCGGGGCGATGCGCCGGCTGTCGGGCAGGGTGAAGTCCTCCGGCGGGATGAACGCCGTCACCTGGGGCAGGGACAGGTGACCGACCAGCAGGCGCCCCGAGGCGGTCCACGGGATCGGCACCCTGACGCCGACGTCGGAGCTGATGCGGAAGGTCCGGCGGCCCGGCTCGTTCAGCACCACGGTGTACTTGTCTCCTTCCAGCGCACAGTACTGTGCCGTCTCGCCGGTCAGCTCCACCAGCCGCTTGACCTCGGCGCGGGCGGCGCGGATGCGGTCGCCGCCCTCGAGATAGGCGTTGCCGTAGAAATGCATGGCGGGCCCGAAGAAGACCATGCTGTCGCCGTCGCGCGGTTCCAGCCAATGGGCCTCCACCAGGCGGTTGACGATCTCGTAGATCGTCGAGCGCGGGGTGCCGGTGTCGCGGGCGATGTCGGCGATGCGCACCGGCCCTCGCCGCTGGTGCAGGTACTCCAGGATGTCGATGACGCGGTCGATGCCGCGGGCCCGTCCCGTCGGCTGGGTCATGCTCAACGGTGTCCCCCTTCGTCTCGTGAGCTGGCTCGCCTGTTTGGCCTTGCTGCGAGGGAATGTCCAGTATACCGTTCGCGTATCCGGGATACAAGAACAGTGTCCGGTATTTCGGACGTCCCGTGCGGCATCAGCACGACCCACAGAACAAGGGGGAGATGATGAACCCGATCAGCAGACGCGTGTTCTCCATTGGCGCCGCCGGGACGGCGACGGCACTGACCCTCGGGCTTCCCATGGTGCCGGCGTGGTCGGCCGCTCCGGCCGGATCGGTCATCACGGTGGCCACCATCGGCGAGCCGCCGACGCTGGATCCTGTCGGGGTCACCTCCGACCTTGTCAGCATCATCACCCAGCACATGTTCGAGACGCTGTTCACCTTCGACCAGGAATGGGCGCTGACTCCGCTGCTGGCGGCGTCCCTGCCCACCCTGTCGGAGGACGGGCGCACCTACACGGTGACCCTGCGCACGGGCGTCACCTTCCACGACGGCAGCGCCATGACGGCGGCCGACGTGGTGGCCTCGCTGGAGCGCTGGACCAAGGTGTCGCCCCGCGGCAAGACCGCGGCGGCGGCGATCGAGGCGATCGCCGCGAAGGACGACGCCACCGTCGTCATCACGCTGAAGGAGCCGTTCGCGCCGCTGACCTCGCTGCTGGCGATGAACAACGGTGCCGCCGCCATCGTGCCGGAGGAGGTCATCGACGGCGCCAACCCGCTCAAGGCCCTGGTCGGCACCGGCCCCTACAAGCTGCTGGAGCACAAGCCCGACCAGTACATCCGGCTGGTCCGCTTCGACGCCTACACCTCGCCGGAGGGCGCGGCCAACGGCTATGGCGGCAAGCGCGAGGCGAAGATCGGCGAGATCCGCTTCGTGCCGATGCCCAACGCCGCGACCCGCGTCCAGGGCGTCGTCGCCGGGCAGTACCAGTTCGCCGACAGCCTGCCGACCGAGATGCTGGCCGCCATGAAGGGCAACGACGGCGTCCAGCCGATCATCGTCAAGCCCTTCGGCTTTCCGCTGATGATCATGAACTCGCGCGCCGGCGTGGCCAAGACCCAGGCGGTGCGCCAGGCGGTGCTGGCGGCCCTGGCGCCGCAGCAGATGATGCTGGCGGCCTTCGGCGATCCGTCGTTCTTCGATCTGGAGGGGTCGGTCTACGCCTCCGGCACCGCCTTCTACGACGAGGCCAGCGCCCAGGGCTACAACCAGCATGACGTGGCGAAGGCGGCGGAGTTGCTGAAGCAGGCGGGCTACAACGGCGAGCCGTTCCGCATCCTCACCTCCACCCAGTACGATTTCCTCTACAAGATGAGCGTGGTGGCCCAGGCGCAGTTGCAGCAGGCGGGCTTCACCGTCGACCTGCAGGTGCTGGACTGGGCGACGCTGATCCAGCGCCGGGGCGACGAGAATGCCTGGGACGCCTTCTTCACCTACCACACCTTCGTGCCGGAGCCGTCGCTGATCACCTTCGTCAACCCGGCCTACCCCGGCTGGTGGGATACCCCGGAGAAGAAGCAGGCGCTGGCCGCCTTCAACAGTGAGATGGACCCGGCCAGGCGGCACGACCGCTGGGCCGAGCTGCAGGCCCTGTTCTACGCCCAGGTGCCCACCATCAAGGTCGGCGAGTTCTACAACCTGGCCGCCGCCAGCACGGCGGTGAAGGGCTACACTCCCATGCCCTGGCCGTTCTTCTGGAACGTCGAGCTGGCGAAGTAAGGCGTTCCCGTTCCATCCCCGCCCGCGCCGGCGGGTATGGAACGGGTGGTCCACAGGGGAAGGCTGTCCATGTTCGTGTATGTTGTCCGCCGGCTGGGCGGCATGCTGGCGGTCATGCTGATCGTCGCCGCGGTGGTGTTCGTGATCGCCCGCGTGGTGCCGGGCGACCCCGCCGCCGTCATGCTCGGCGCCGCCGCCACGCCGGAGGACATCGCCTCCCTGCGCACGCGGCTTGGCCTGGACGAGCCCCTGCTGGTGCAGTTCCTCCTGTACCTCAAGCAGATCGCCGCGCTGGACCTCGGCCACTCCATCTTCCTCGACCGGCCGGTCGCCCAGGCGCTGGCCGAGCGGGCGGAGCTGACCACCTTTCTGACCCTGATGTCGGTGGGCATCGCCGTGCTGATCGGTGTTCCCGTCGGCATCGTCTCGGCGGTGGCGCGCGGCCGGGCAGTCGATCAGGTGGCGGTGGGGCTGGCGATGCTGGCGGCCAGCGTGCCCAGCTTCTGGATCGGCCTCACCTTGATGAAGTACCTGGCGGTCGACCTGCCGTGGTTTCCCGTGTCCGGCTACGGGCCGCCCGGCGCGTCCCTGGCGGAGCGACTGCGCCACCTCGTGCTGCCGGCGGTGGCGCTTGGCATCCCCAACTCGGCGCTGATCCTGCGCTTCACCCGCACCAGCATGCTGGAGGTGCTGGGCGAGGACTGCGTGCGCACCGCCCGCGCCAAAGGGCTGGCGCCGGCCACGGTGGTGCTCAAGCACGCGCTGCGCAACGCCATGATCCCGATCCTTACGGTGATCGGCCTGACCGCCGCCGTGATGATCGCCGGCGCCATCGTCACCGAGACGGTGTTCGGCCTGCCCGGCGTGGGCAACCTGGTGGTCTCTGCCGTGCTGCGCCGCGACTACCCGGTGATTCAGGGGGCGCTGCTGGTGGTGTCGGGCATCTACGTGCTGATCAACCTGTCGGTCGACCTGCTCTACGCCGTGGTCGACCCGCGCGTGCGTTACTGAGGGAGACGAGGGAGATGGCAAGCCTGCCGGCCGCCGCCGCCGCCGCACCCGGGACCCGGAGCTCCCGCTCGCCTTTGGCGTTGCTGCTGCGCCGGCTGTTCCGCCGCCGCATGGTGCTGGCCGCCGCGGTCGTGCTGACGGTGATCGTGCTGTGCGGCGCCATGGCGCCGTGGATCACGCCCTACGACCCCATGGCCATGGACATCCTCAACCGTCTGCAGGCCCCGGGCGGCGCCCACTGGTTCGGCAGCGACGAGTTCGGCCGCGATGTGCTCGCCCGGGTCCTGCTGGGGGCGCGGCTGTCGTTGCTGGTGGGCGCACTGGTGGTGGTGGTCGCCACCGTCATCGGCACCCTGATCGGGCTGGTGGGCGGCTATGTCCGCGGCCTGGACGGGCTGTTCATGCGCTTCACCGACGCCCTCATGGCCTTTCCCGACATCCTGTTGGCCATTGCCTTCATGGCAGCCCTGGGGCCGTCGCTGTTCAACGTCGTGCTGGCACTGGGCATCGTCTACACCCCGCGGGTCGCCCGGGTGGTCCGCGCCGCCGTGCTGGTGCTGCGCGAGCTGCCCTTCGTGGAGGCGGCGACGGCGCTGGGCGCCACGACGCCGCGCATCGTTCTGGCCCACGTGCTGCCCAACCTGCTGTCGCCGGTCATCGTCCAGGCGACCTTCATCTTCGCCTACGCAATCCTGACCGAGGCGGCGCTGTCGTTCCTTGGCGTCGGCGTGCCGCCGACCACGCCGACCTGGGGCAACATGATCGCCGGCGCCCAGCAGTACTTCCAGCAGGCCGACTGGCTGATGCTGGCCCCCGGCCTGGCCATCGTGCTGACCGTGCTGTCGCTCCAGGTGGTCGGCGACGGCCTGCGCGACGCCCTCGACCCGCGTCTGCAAAAGGTGACGTGATGGATACCGCTCCCGCCATCCTGATCCGTGGCGCCCGCGTCGTCGATGGCACCGGCGCCCCCTGGTTCCCCGCCGACGTGCTCACGGTCAAGGGGCGCATCGCCACCGTGGGCCACCGCCTTGCCGTGCCGGAGGGCGCGGAGGTGGTGGAGGCGGCCGGGCGCTACCTCGCGCCCGGCTTCATCGACGCCCACGCCCACGACGACCTGGCCTTCCTGCGCCAGCGTGGCCGGCCGGAAAAGGTGGCGCAGGGGGTGACCACGGTGGTGGTCGGCAACTGCTCCTTCGGCCTCTACCCGCACGAGGCCACGGCCCCGCCGCACCTGCGCGACCACTTCGCCGGGCTGCTCGGCGCCGTCGCCGAGGGCGAGGTGTTCGCCGACTTCCGCGGCTACAAGGCGGCAGCCGACGGTGCCGCCATCAACCTGGTGTCGCTGGTCGGCCACGCCGCCCTGCGCCTCGCCGTCATGGGCTGGGAGTCCCGTGCCGCGACGCCGGCTGAGCGGGAGGTCATGGCCGGTCTGCTGGCGGAGCAGCTTCGCCAGGGCGCCCACGGGCTGTCCCTGGGGCTGGTCTACCCGCCGAGCGCCTGGGCCGACCGGGCGGAGCTGGTGCGTCTGGCCGAGGTGGTGGCGGAGCATGGCGCTCTTCTGGCGGCCCACGTCCGCTCCTACGAGGGCGGGCTGACGGCATCGGTGGAGGAGTTCCTCGACCTGCTCAAGGCCGGCGGGGCCAGCGGCCTGCTGTCCCACCTGCAGGCGGCCGGCCGCCCCTACTGGGGCAGCCTGCCGCGCACTCTGGAGCGGCTGGAGACGGCGCGCCGCGACGGCATCGACGTCAGCGTCGACATGTACCCCTATCCTGCCGGGTCCAGCACCATTCTCCAACTGCTGCCGCCGTCGGCCCAGGCCGGTGGCACGCCGGCCCTGCTCGCCCGCCTCGCCGATCCCGTGGGGCGCGCCGTCCTGCGCCGGGCGGTGGAGGACGGCGTGGCTCCCGGCGATCCCGGCTGGGAGTCGAAGGTGCGCCTGATCGGTTGGGAGAACGTGCGCATCGGCGGCGTCGCCGAGGCTGCGCTGACCGGCGTCGAGGGCCGGTCGCTGGCGGAGATCGCGGCGTCCCGCGGCGAGGCGCCGTTCGAGACGCTGGCCTGGCTGATCACCGCCGACGGCGGGCGCACCAACATCGTCATGTTCCAGCTCGACCAGGACGACCTGGATGGGGTGTTGCGCCACCGTCTGCACATGCTGGGCTCCGACGCGTTGCCGCGCGAGGGGGGGCGCCCGCACCCGCGCGCCTATGGCAGCTTTCCCCGCTACCTCCAGGCGATGCGGCGGGAGGCCGGCGGCCCCGGTGTGGAGGAGGCGGTGCGCCACATGACGGCGGTGCCGGCCCAGCGCTTCAGCCTGGCCGACCGCGGCCTGGTGCGGCCGGGCATGGTCGCCGACCTCGTGCTGTTCGGCGACGACGTTGCCGATGGCGCCACCTTTGAATCGCCCACGCTGCCGCCTTGCGGCATCACCGATGTCCTCGTCTCCGGCGCTTTCGTGCTGCGCGCCGGGACGCCGACCGGTGCGCGCCCCGGGCGCGTGCTGACCCGCAACGACCATCCGTAACCGAGAGGGACACCATGTCCAACCGCACGGCGATCTTCGCCGAACGTGCCGTGAAGCCCGCCGGCCAGTACAGCCACGCCATCGTCGCCAACGGCTTGGTGTTCGTGTCCGGACAAGGCCCGCACCACCCCGGGACCGGGGAGAAGCCGGCCGACTTCGCCGGCGAGGTGCGCCAGACCCTGCGCAACCTGGAGATCATCCTGCAGGAGACCGGCTGCGGTCTGGAGCATGTGGTGAAGGTGAACACCTACCTCACCGATCTCGGCCGGTTCCAGGAGTACAATGCGATCTACGCCGAGTTCTTTCCCAACCTGCCTCCGGCCCGCACGACGATCGGCTGCCTGCTGAACAACATCCAGGTGGAGATCGACTGCATCGCCGTGTTGCCCGAAACCGCCTGATCCCGGAGGGCCATCGCCATGCGCCTCGACGAGCTGGACACGCCGGTTCCCGTCATCGACCTCGACCGGGTCGAGCACAACCTGGCGACCATGCAGGCCTATTGCGACCGCCACGGCCTGGCGCTCAGGCCGCACATCAAGACCCACAAGCTGCCGGCCTTTGCGCGGCGGCAGATGGAGCTGGGAGCGGTCGGCATCACCTGCCAGAAGATCAGCGAGGCGCAGGTGATGGCCGACACGGGGTGCGGCGACATCCTGCTGACCTACCCCGTGGTCGGCCCCGCCAAGGTGGCGCCGCTGGCCGCACTGGCCGCCATGTGCCGGCTGTCGGTGGCGCTGGACAACCCGGTGGCCCTGGACACCGTCGCCGCGGCGGCCCGGCAGGCGGGCCGCGAGATCGTCGTGCTGGTGGAGTTCGATTCCGGCGGCGGGCGCTGCGGCGTGCAGTCGCCGGAGGAGGCCCTGGGGCTGGCGCGCCGTGCCGTCGCCACCGGCGTTCTGGCCTTCGGCGGTTTCATGACCTACCCCCGCGGACCCCGCACGGTGCCGTTCCTGGACGCGGCCCGGCCCATGTTCGCGGCGGCCGGCCTGCCCATCCCCGTCGTCTCGGTCGGCGGCACGCCCGGCGTGTGGGAGACCCATGAGGTGGACGGGGCGACCGAGCTCAGGGTCGGCACCTACATCTATCACGACCGCGCCACCGTCGCGGCCGGTGCGGCGACGCTGGACGACTGCGCGTTGCACGTCCACGCCACCGTGGTCAGCCGGCCGACGCCGACCCGCGCGGTGATCGACAGCGGCTCCAAGACGCTGTCCAGCGACCGTGTCGCCCCGTCGGTCGGCGAGGGCTACGGCCTGATCCTGGAATACCCCGAGGCCGTGATCACCGGACTGAACGAGGAGCATGGCGTGGTCGATCTGACCGTCTGCGCCCGCCGGCCGGAGATCGGCGAGCGCATCCGCATCGTGCCGAACCACGTCTGCGTCGTCTCCAACCTGCACGACGCGGTGGTGCTGAGCCGCGGCGGCGAGGTGGTGGACACCTGGCCGGTGGCCGCCCGCGGCTGCACGCGCTGAGACCGGAGGACGGGGCGATGAGCGAGACCCGGGCGGCCGCGGCGACGGAGGAGGACGGCGGCGGCGCCGTCACGACCTTGGAGGTGCGCGACCTGCACACCCATTTCGCCACCGAAGACGGGGTGGCCCGCGCGGTCGAGGGGGTGTCCTTCCGCGTCCATCACGGCGAGACCCTGGCGGTGGTCGGCGAGTCCGGCAGCGGCAAGTCGGTGACCAGTCTGTCGGTGATGCGCCTGCTGACGGCGCCGTCCGGCCGCATCGCCCGCGGCGAGATCCTGTTCCGCGGCCGCGACGGCACGGTGCGCGACCTTGCCAAGGTGGGCGAGCGGGTGATGCGGCGAGTCCGCGGCAACGAGGTCGGCATGATCTTCCAGGAGCCGATGACCTCGCTCAACCCGGTTTACACCGTGGGCGAGCAGATCGCCGAGGTGCTGCGCCGCCACCGCGGCCTCGACCGCCGGGCGGCCCGCGAGGGCGCCGTGGCGATGCTGGAGATGGTGGGCATCCCGGCGGCGGCGCGGCGCCTCGACGAGTACCCGCACCAGATGTCGGGCGGCATGCGCCAGCGTGTGATGATCGCCATCGCGTTGGCCTGCCGGCCGTCCCTGCTGATCGCCGACGAGCCGACCACGGCGCTCGACGTCACCATCCAGGCGCAGATCCTCGACCTGATGCGCCAGCTCCAGGCCGACACGGGCACCTCGATCCTGTTCATCACCCACAACCTGGGCGTGGTGGCGGAGATTGCCCACCGCGTCGCCGTGCTCTACGCCGGGCGGGTGGTCGAGGAGGCGGACGTGCGCTCGCTGTTCAAGGCGCCGCGCCACCCCTACACCCGCGGTCTGCTGGCCTCCATGCCGCGCCTCGGCCAGGCGCGCGGCGCCGACGCCCGGCTGGAGGCGATCCCCGGCAACGTGCCGAGCCCCTTCACCCGACCGGGCGGCTGCACCTTCGCGCCACGCTGCGACCACGCCCGTCCCGCCTGCAGCGCCGCCGAGCCGGCGCTGGAGGCGGTCACCGCCACCCACGCCGTCCGGTGCATGCGCTGGAGTGAGATGTCATGAACGAGACGAGCCAGCCCCTGCTGGAGGTCCGCAACCTCGTCAAGTCGTTCCCCATCAAGGGCGGGCTGCTGCAGCGCCCGGTCGCCGCCGTCAAGGCGATCGACGACGTGTCCTTCGACGTCGGCCGCGGCGAGGTGCTTGGGCTGGTCGGCGAATCCGGGTCCGGAAAGACCACCGTCGGGCGCACCATCCTGCGCCTGCTGGAACCGACCGGCGGCTCGATCCGCTTCGACGGCGTCGAGGTGACGGAGTTGTCGAAGACCGGGATGCGCGCCCAGCGCCGGCGCATGCAGATCGTCTTCCAGGACCCCTACGCCAGCCTCGACCCGCGCCAGCGGGTCGGCGCCATCGTCGGCGAGGCGTTGGCCATCCATGGCATCGGCGGGCGCGCGGACCGGCGCGACCGGGTGGCGGCGCTGCTGGAACGGGTCGGCCTCGGTGCCGACGCCCTCGACCGTTTTCCCCACGAGTTCTCCGGCGGCCAACGCCAACGCATCGGCATCGCCCGGGCGCTGGCGGTGGAGCCCGACTTCATCGTCGCCGACGAGCCGGTGTCGGCGCTGGACGTCTCGGTGCAGGCCCAGGTGGTCAACCTGATGCGCGACCTGCAGCGCGAGCTGGGGCTGGCGGTGCTCTTTATCGCCCACGACCTGGCGGTGGTGCGCTACGTCAGCGACCGCGTCGCCGTCATGTATCTCGGCCGCATCATGGAACTCGCCCCGGCCGAACGGCTCTACGCCGCTCCCCGCCACCCCTACACTCTGGCCCTGCTGTCGGCCGCACCCGAACCCGATCCCGACGCGCGGCGCGCGCGCATCCTGCTGGAGGGGGACGTGCCCAGCCCGATCAACCCGCCGTCGGGCTGCGTCTTCCGCACCCGCTGCCGCTTCGCCCTCTCGGCGTGTGCCGAGCCGGCGGCGCGCCAGCCGCGCGAGGTGGCGCCGGGGCATCTGGTGAGCTGCATCCGCGACGACATCGCGGCGGGGTGAGCGTCACGGGGGGCGGGCAGGTGGCCGTTGCACCCTCAGACCCGGTGATAGGGATGTCCGGCGAGGATCTGCTGGGCGCGGTAGAGCTGCTCGGCCAGCATGCCGCGCACCAGCATGTGGGGCCAGGTCATCGGCCCGAAGGACAGGAGAAGGTCGGCGCGCTGGCGCACCGCGTCGCCATGGCCGTCGGCCCCGCCGATGAGGAAGGCCACGTCGCCCACCCCGCCGTCCCGCCAGCCTTCGAGGCGCCGCGCGAAGGCGGCGCTGTCCAGGGCCGCCCCGCGCTCGTCGAGGGCCACCACGGTGGCCCCCGCGGGGATGGCGGCGAGCAGAAGGTCGGCCTCCTGACGTTTCAGCGCGTCGGGGGGGAGGCGTTTCTTCACCTCCACCTCCTTCAGCGTCAGGGGCCAGCCCATGCGGCCGGCGTACTCGGCATAGAGGCCGCGCGTCGGGCCGTCCTTGGCCCGCCCGACCGCGGCGAGCCACAGGCGCATCTCAGCCCGCCTCCGTCCGGTCTCGGCGTGCCGGGATCAGGCGAGCAGGCGCTGCTGGGTGTCCACCGCCGGCGCCTCCAGGCCCCACATCTTCTCGATGTTGTAGAAGCTGCGGACCTCGGGGCGGAAGATGTGGACGATGACGTCACCGGCGTCGATCAGCACCCAGTCGCACTGCGGCACCCCCTCCACCTCGAGATGGCGGAGGCCCACCTCCTTCGCCTTCGCGCGCAGCCGGTCGGCCATGGCGGCGATGTGGCGGGCGTTGCGTCCCGACGCGACGATCATGTAGTCGGCGATGCTGGTCTTGCCGGCAAGATCGATGGTCACGATGTGCTCGGCCTGGTCGGCGTCCAAGGACTGCTCGATGAGCGCCTTGAGATCCCCGGGCTGGGGAAGTTCCTGAGGAACGGGCGCGGGCCGCACGGTCGTGGCGGCGATGTGCAAGTGCGTGTTGATGGTTCCCACCTCTGTCACTGGGGTTCCGATCCGCGGGCCCGTGCCCGCCGGATCGCCGTCGCAGAGGCCGGGTGCAGGGGGTTGCGCAAGAACGCCCATGCCGGTGCCGGCATGGCGGCGAGGTTGCCAACCCGCTGTTCGGACACCCGCTGACGGGCGTAACGCCGGGCGGCCATGCCCCCCAGCGCCCCCAGAGAATAGGTCGGACGGCTGAAGACCGCAATGGGGACGGTGGTGAACACAGACCTCCAATGCTGCCAGCGCGGGATCTGGCGCAGATTGTCGGCCCCCATCAGCCAGACGAAGCGGGTGCGGGGGAAGCGCCGGGTCAGGCGGGCCAGGGTGTCGGCGGTGTAGCGGGTGCCCAGCTCCGCCTCCAGCGCCGTCGGCACGATGCGCGGATGGCGGGCCACGGCGCGGGCCGACGCCAGGCGCTCGTCCAGCGACGCCATGCCGGCGACCGGCTTCAGCGGGTTCTGCGGGCTGACCAGCCACCACACCCGGTCGAGCCGCAGCCGCTTCAGGGCGTAGAGGCTGATGTGGCGGTGGCCGTCATGGGCCGGGTTGAACGAGCCGCCGAGCAGCCCCACCCGCAGCCCCGCGTAGAGCGGTCCGGAGCGCGGGTGGGGGCCGGCGGCCTTACGGGCGGGTCTGCCCATCGCCGCGGACGACGTACTTGTAGCTGGTGAGTTGCTCCGCCCCGACCGGGCCGCGGGCGTGGAACTTGTCGGTGGAAATGCCGATCTCGGCCCCCATGCCGAACTCCCCGCCGTCGGCGAACTGGGTCGAGGCGTTCCACAGCACGATGCCGCTGTCGACCCGCTGCAGGAAGCGCTCGGCCTCCGCCGCGTCCTCGGTGACGATGGCGTCGGTGTGGTGGGAGCCGTGGCGGTTGACGTGGTCGATGGCGGCGTCGACCCCGTCCACCACGCCGCAGGCGATGACGGCGTCCAGGTACTCGGTGTCCCAGTCCTCGGGGGCCACCGGGGTGACGCGGGGGTCGACGGCCTGGGCGGCGGCGTCGCCGCGCACCGCGCAGCCGGCGTCCAGCAGGTCCTTGACCAGGGCCGGCAGATGGCTGGCGGCCACCGCACGGTCGACCAGCAGGGTCTCGGCGGCGCCGCAGATGGAGGTGCGGCGCATCTTGGCGTTGAGCACCACGGCCCGGGCCTTCTCCAGCTCGGCGCCCGGCGCCACGTAGACGTGGCAGTTGCCGTCGAGGTGCTTGATGACGGGGATGCGGCTCTCGTCGGCGATGCGCTGGATCAGCGACTTGCCGCCGCGGGGCACGATCACGTCGATGTGCTCGCGCATGGTCAGCATGTGGCCCACCGCGGCGCGGTCGGTGGTGGGGACGAGCTGGATGCAGGCCTCGGGCAGGGCGGCGGCGCGCAGCCCCTCGGCCAGGCAGGCGGCGATGGCGCGCGCGGAGTGGAAGCTCTCCGAGCCGCCGCGCAGCACCGCGGCGTTGCCCGACTTCAGGCACAGGCCGCCGGCGTCGGCGGTGACGTTGGGCCGGCTCTCGTAGATGATGCCGATGACCCCCAGCGGCACCCGCACGCGCTGGATGCGCAGCCCGTTGGGCCGCGTCCATTCGGCGATCACCCCGCCGATGGGGTCGGGCAGGGCGGCGATCTCCTCCAGCCCCGTGGCCATCGCCGCGATGCGGGCGGGGGTCAGGGTCAGGCGCTCCACCAGGGGCTCGGCCAGGCCGCGGCCGCGGGCGGCGGCGACGTCGCGGTCGTTGGCCTCCTGGATGGTGGCGGCGCCGGCGCGGATGGCCGCGGCGGCGGCCTCCAGGGCCGCCACCTTCGCCGGCGCCGGCGCGTTGGCGAGCACCGCGGCGGCGGCGCGCGCGTTGCGGCCGATGGCCTGCATCTGGTCGGCGAGGGGATCGGCGGTATCCTGAAGGGCAGACACGGGGGACGGTTCCTTGTTCCGGTCGGCCGCGCGGGGCGGCAAGGGCAGGGACTGTAGCCGATCGCCGGCGCCGCGCAAAGCGTGCGGGGGGCCGGCGATCGGCGCCCGGGACTCCCGCCGGGGCGTGGGTCGTGCTAGAACATAGCACGAACACGCTGCCGCCCGGAGACGCCCCATGCCCTCGCCCCCCACCCCGCGTCCCCCGCCCGCCGCGGCCCGCACCGCCGCGGTGACCGAGCTGCGCGGCCGCATCCGCCGGCTGGAGGGGCTCGGCGGGGTGGGGGAGGGGCGGGCGCTGCCGCTGGGGGTGGCGGCGCTGGACGCCGCACTGCCCGACGGCGGCCTGCCGCTGGGCTGCCTGCACGAGGTGGCCGCCGCCGACCCCGGCGCCGGCACCGCCTTCGCGGCGGCCCTGCTGGCCCGCCTGCTGGCCACCCGCACGCACGCCCCCGTGGTGTGGATCGTGCGCGGGCGCGACCTCCACGCGCCGGGGCTCGCCGGGTACGGGCTGGGGCCGGACCGGCTGATCGCCGTGCGGGCGCGGCGCGACGCCGAGGCCCTGTGGGCGATGGAGGAGGCGCTGCGCTGCCATGCCCTGGCCGCCGTGCTGGGCGAGCTGGGGACGGCGGACCTGACCGCCAGCCGCCGCCTGCAGCTGGCGGCCGAGGCCGGCGGGGTGACCGGCCTGCTGCTGCCGCGGGACGCCCGGCCGGCGGCCGCCAGCGCCGCCGTCACGCGCTGGCGCGTCACCGCCGCCCCCAGCGGCCGCACCGCCCTCGGCACCGGGGACGACGCGCTGGCGGCGCCCGAGCCCGGGGTCGGGGCGCCGCGCTGGCGGGCGGAGCTGCTGCGCTGCCGCGGCGGCCGGCCGGGCGCCTGGCTGCTGGAGTGGCGCGACGGCGGGTTGGCGGCGGTCGCGGAGGAGGTGGGCGTCCCGGCGACGCGCCCCGCGGGCGGCGAACCGGGGGGCCGGGTGGCGCGGCGCGCCTGATCCGTATCCCTCGGGACAATCGGAGGTAAGCCGGCCGGTCGATGTCCGCATTTTTTCGCACCACCTCCCTTGGCGCGGGCCCACCCGGTCGGCTATCCTCCGGCCCGTCCGGACCGTCCGCCCCGAGGGAGTGCTTCATGCGCCGTATGCTGACCGCGTTGCTCGTCGTCCTGCTCGCCTGCGGGCCGGCCGCCGTGTACGCCCAGACCGTGACCGAGCCCGTGCCCGCCGCTCCGGCGGCTCCGGCGGCGCCCGCCCCGGCCGAGCCGCCGGCTCTGGAATCCGTGGTGCCCGAGGCGCTGGACCCCGCCGCCGAGGCCGCCCCGCCCGCCGCCGCGACCGCTCCCGCCGCCGCCTCCATCGCGGCGGGGAACTATTACCCCATCGTGATCGGGCTGGGCGCCCTGGCCGGGGTGGTCGGCTTCAACCTCGTCGCGCTGGGCCTCGGCGCCCTGCCCGGCGGGGCCGCCTACGCCGGCGGCATGATGGTCCCGGCCGAGATGTCGGTGGCCATGAGCCGGGTCTACGCCGTCGGCAGCGCCGTCGCCGGCGCCTGGATCGCCAACCACCTCTACAGCGCCGAGTGAGGATGCCCACCATGCGCAGGACGCTCGCCGCCGCCCTCGCCACCTCCCTGGCCCTCGCCCCTGTGGCCGCGCATGCCCAGGAGGCGGCCCCGCTCGCGGCCGTCCCGGACGCCGCGCCCTCCCTCCCGGACGCCGGCCCGGCCCTTCCGGACGCCGCCGCCGGGGGCTGGCCGATCGACCGCCAGCTGCTGACCGTGGGCGCCGGCGCCATCGTCGGCATCGTCGCCTTCAACGTGCTGACCGGGGGCCTGGGCACGGTCCCCCTGGCCGGCGGGGCGCTCGCCGCCGTGCCCTACGACGTGGCGCTGGGCAGCCGCATCGTCGCCACCCTGTCGGGCGGCGCCGGCGCGCTGGCCGCCACCTACGCGTACGACCAGTGGACCGGGCACGAGACCGACTACGCCTACTGGATGGCGCTGGGCGCCGGCGCCCTCGGTGGCGTGGTCGCCGGCAACGTGCTGACAGGGGGGATGGTGGGCCGGCTGCCCTACTACGTCGGCGCCGGCGTGGATTCGGTGGGCGTGCCCATGGCCTCGGCGGCCTCCCAGGCCTTCAGCCGGGTCGCCGTCATCGCGTCGGGCGTGATGGGCGCCTGGGCCGCGGACTGGCTCTACAACGCCCAGGAATAGAAACGCCCGGAACGGGGGACGGCCGGATACAGACAGGGCCGACCGCGCCGACCCCGACCCCGACCGCGCCGACCCCGACCGCGCGCCGATGGGAAGGCGCGTGCCGGGACGCCGGCCGGGCGGGGCGCGCGTGTCAGTAACGCGACGCCCAGTCCGGCACACTGCTGCGGGTGTCGTCCACGTCCGGCGGCTCGCGCCACACGGGATCCTCCACGTGGAGCGGCAGTTGCCGGGCGATCTCTGCCGAGCGCTCGGCGCGCCGCCGCTCCATCTCGCGGTCAGCGACCCAGGGGCAGGGCATCATGGCAGGCCTCCATAAGCGGGGAACGGGGGGACGTGGCGGGACGCCGGGTGGATGCGGCGGGTGGATGAGGCGGCGGTGTCGACGCCACCCCTTCTTCCGACCTGTGCACCCGACCATGATATTGCAAGTTCCGGACCTCAACTTGACACAGGTCACGCGACGCCGCGGTTCCAATCCGCGGCGTTCCGCACCATAGTGCCTCCGACCCGCGCCCTGCCGAGAGCACCATGCCAATCCCCGCGCCGACCTCTGCGCCGACCTCTGCCGAATCCTGTGCCATCTGCCTAAAACCGCGGCACCTGTGCGTGTGCGAGGCCATCGACCCCGTCGACAACCGGATCGGCGTGATCATCCTCGAGCACCCGCAGGAGAAGCGGGAGGTGCTGGGCACGGCGCAGATCACCCGGCTCCAGCTCAAGAACGCGGTGGTCAAGGTGGGCCTGTCCTGGCCCGGGCTGAAGCGCATCCTCGGCCGCGACGCCGACCCCCGGCGCTGGGGCGTGCTCTACCTCGGCGCGGCCAAGCAGGCCGGGACGGAGCGGCGCGAGGAGATCGCCGTCGTCGACAAGTCCGGCAAGCCGCTGCCCGACAGCGCCATGCTGCTGGCCGACCTCGAAGGGATCATCCTGCTGGACGGGACCTGGAGCCAGGCCAAGACCCTGTGGTGGCGCAACCCCTGGCTGCTGAAATGCCGGCGCCTGGTGCTGAACCCGCAGGTCCGCTCGCTCTACGGCCAGGCGCGGCGCGAACCGCGGCGCGAGAGCGTGTCGACCCTGGAGGCGGCGGCCTTCACGCTGTCCCGCCTGGAGGGCGAGCCGGCGCTGTTCGAGCGCATGGTCAAGCCGTTCGCCCTGCTGCTGGCGAAGACGCGGGCGTCGCGCCCGCGGCCGCCCGGCCGGCCGGCGGCCCCGGACGCCGACCCGGCCCCGCCGGACTCAGCCTCCTCCTGACGCCCGGGCGGCCCAGGCCACCAGCAGCGCGTCGCGCGAGGTCAGGCCGGGTTCGGGCAGGGCGTGGTTGACCACCGCCTTGGCCGCTCCGCCGGTCAGCTCGGGCAGGCGGTTCTCCCACATCGCCTGGTGGAGGGCCGGCAGGGTCTCCCAGGCGCCGAGGTGGACCGGCGGCACCCGGACCGCCCCGGCCGCGATGATCCGGTTCAAGGCGACGATCTCCGCGGCGTTGCACAGGTGGGTGCCGATGATGGCGGCCGTCGGCATCAGGATGCGGCGCTGGCGCATCCACACCTGGGGGGCGTAGAAGCTGTAGCGCCGGCCCCGCCCGTCGTCTCCGGCCATATCGCCGCAATAGACCACCCGCCCGGTGTGCGGCGCCACCAGCATGGTCGACACCGCCAGGGTGTCGCGCCGCGCCCGCTCCACCACCAGGTCGGGCATGCCCCGGGGGTTGTCGGCGGCGCGCAGCACGCGGCCCACCGCCTGGCCCAGCGGCTTGAAGGTGTCCTCGGTGAAGCGGCGCACCGCCTCCTTGAAGGCCGCCGTCGCGGCCTGCGGGTCGGGCAGGTCCGGCATGGTGTCGGGCCAGCGGAAATGCGGCACCCGCCGGGCGATCTCGGCCAGCGACACCGCGCCGGCCAGGGCTTCGCCGTAGCCCAGCGACAGCACGAAGTCGCGCTCGGCGTCGCTGTCGGTGACGACGCACAGCCGGGCCCCGGCGGCGCGCGCCGCCTCGATCGCCGCCAGGGCCACGTCGTCGCGCAGGCCCACCGCCCCGGCGCCGTAGAACACCAGCGCCGACTCCCCCGGGGCGAGCCGCGCCCGGCGCAGCATCGCCGCCGGCTCCGCCGCGCCGGGCTTGCCCAGGAACGTCATGTGGTAGCCCGACGAGGCGCCGAAGAAGGTCAGGCTGCCGCCCTCGGCCAGCGCCTGGAAGGAGCGGGGGAAGCTGGTCTCGCCGGCGTGGCTGACGGCGTGGTCGACCAGGGCGCCGCCGTTGGCCGCGCGCACCGCGGCGAGGAAGGGCGCGCCGGCCGCCGCCCAGGCGGCCCAGCCCTGGGGATCGGCGGGCACCCGGGTGAAGGCCGCGGCGACGGCGCTGCGGTCGACCGACCCGGCGCCGCGCCGGTGCAGCGCCGCGGCGCGGGCCGGCGAGGACACCATGCCGGTGACGGACAGGCGCCGCGCCAGCGCCAGCTCCACCGTCCAGGCGCCGGTGCCGCCGGCCGCCCCCTCCACCAGCAGCCGCGCCCCCGGCTGGGCGTCGAGGGCGGTGACCAGGGCGCGGTAGGCGGTGCCGGCGGCCAGCATGTAGCTGCCCGCCTGCTCCAGGGCCAGGCCCGGCGGGGGTGGGAAGAGCTGCGGCCCGTCGGCCAGCATGAACTGCTGGTGGCTGCCGTCGGGCGACTGGTAGCCCTGGATGTGGAAGGCGGTGGCCATGGGGTCGCGGCCCGCCGCCGGGTCCATCAGGTCCGAGACGCCGGAGTAGACGGCGACGACGTCGCCCACCTGCACCCGGCCCTCCGCCTGCAGCGCCGCGCCGAGGCGCACCACCAGGGCGACGCCGCCGGAGCCGGTGACGTGCACGTCCTCGTCGTGCTCGTCGAACAGCGAGACGGGGATGCCGGTGATCGCCCAGATGTCGTTGTAGTTGACCTCCGACGCCAGCACGTACAGCAGCGCCTGGGTCGGCCCGGGCTCGGGCACGGGGATGGTGACCGTCACCTCCGCGGTGGCGGGGGCGCCGTGGGCCGCCGCGCCGGTGTCCGGGTCGCGCACCACCGCCTGGGCGACCTGCCAGCGCGGCAGCGGGGTGGCGCCGGGGACGAACGGGCTGCCCATCGGCAGCCCCTCGCCGCCGGTGCGCGGGCGGGCGGGCAGGGGCGGGGACCGCTTCTCCAGGAACAGCGCGATGCCCTTGCGCGCCCCGGCCTCGGCGTCCAGGAGGAAGCGGGCGAAGGCGTCGATCTCCGCCGCGCAGCCCGCGTCGAAGCCGTCGCGCAGGCCGGTCTCCACCAGCCGGACGATGGTCTGCGCGACCGGCCCGCGGCCGACCGCGCCGGCCTGGCGCAGCAGGCGCGCCACCCCCTCCGCGGCCGGGGCGGCCACCCCCTCCGCGGCCGGGGCGGGGGTGGCGGGGACCGGCGCGGGGCCGGGCGACAGCGCCCATTCCCGCGCCATCGCCTTGGCCAGGGTCAGCGCGTCGTCGGCGCCGCGGGCCAGCCGGTCGACCAGGCCGATGGCCAGCGCCGTCTCGCCGTCGACGCTGCGCCCCGACAGCAGGATCTCCAGCGCCCGCGCCATCCCGTGCTCCGGGTCGTGGCGGAGCAGCAGGCGTGGCAGGCGCTGGGTGCCGCCGTAGCCGGGCGGCAGGAACAGGTTGATCTCCGGCTGGCCGAGGCGGGCGCGCGGGTCGGCGACGCGGACATGGCAGGCCAGCGCCAGCTCGCAGCCGCCGCCCAGCGCCACGCCCCGGATGGCGGCGATCACCGGCTTGTCGAGCGTCTCCAGCGCCCGGAACACGGCGTGGGCCTTGGCCGGCAGCGCGCGCGCCTGGTCCGCGTCGTGGACGTCCTCGAGAAGCTGGCGGACGTCCGCCCCGGCGACGAAGCTGCGTCCGCCGGCGCCGGTGATCACCACCGCCCGCACGTCGGCGCGGCGCGCCAGGTGGTGGACCAGCGTGCCCAGCTCGTCCAGCAGGCGGTCGGAGAGCGCGTTGACCGGCGGGTTGGCGATGGTCACGGTGGCCATCCGCACGCCGTCGGCCAGGGTGTCGTACTGGACGGTGAGGAAGCGCTGGTGCTCCAGCAGCCGCTGCTCCTCGGCGCGGCGCTGGCCGCGCGTCCACGCCGCCACCGTGGCGGCCAGCGCCGGCAGGCAGTCGGGGTTGCGCAGGGTGGAGGTGTCGCCCAGCGGCTCGCCGGTCATCAGCGCCGTGAGGATGCGGCGCATGTACTTGCCCGAGCGGGTCTCCGGGAAGGCCGGCACGGCGAGGATGTCGGAGGGGACGGCGACGGCCCCCTTCTCCTGGCGCACCAGGTCCTTGAGGCGGCGCTCGTCGTCGCCGGTCAGGGCACGGCCGCCGGCCGGCAGCACGAAGGCGACCGGGGTCAGGCCCTTCTCGCGGTGCGGCGCCCCCACCACGATGACGTTGCCGACCGGGCTGTCCGGGTTCACCTGCTTGTCCCGCAGGATGGCGCCCTCGATCTCCTCGGTCCCCATGCGGTGGCCCGACACGTTGATGACGTCGTCGGAGCGGCCATGCAGGCTGAACGCGCCGTCGGCATGGCGGCGTGCGACGTCGCCCTGCAGGTAGACCCACGCGGGCCGCCCGGCGGCGTCGCGGAAGCGGCCGAAATAGGTGCGGGTGAAACGCTCCACGTCGCCCTTCCAGCCGGGGCGGCCGACCGCCGCCGCGTCGCCCCAGAGGGTGCGGGCGAGGTAGGGGTAGGGGGCGGTGATGACGATCTCCCCCTTCTCGTCCGGCGCGGCCGGGCGGTGACGCACCCGGCCGGCCGTGTCGGGTTCGCCCTCGGCCACCCACACGTCGCCCATCACCCAGGGCAGCGGATAGGTGCGGGCGTCGGCGCGCAGGCGCAGGTCGGGGTTGCCGTAGGGGTGGGTCCAGACGATTCCGCCATGTTCGGTCGCCCAGTAGGAGTTGATGTACTGGGGCGTCACCACCGCCATGCCGAAGGCCTGGACGGCGGGGCTGGTGGGCTCGGCGCAGAAGGTGGCGACGCGCAGCGAGGACCGGTCGTGGCGCTCCACGTCGGCGCGGTTCTCCGGGTGCGCCATCACCGTCTTCAGGAAGGTGACGCCGGCCTTGAAGATGGTGACCTTGTGCCGCTCGATGATCGACGCGAAGCGCCCGGCGTCGGGAAACACCGGCGCCCCCTCGGCGACGATACCGGGGATGCGCGCGGCCAGCGACGCGGTGATCAGATAGCTCTGGCCGGTGATCCAGCCGGGGTCGGCGACCACGTAGAGGACGTCGCGCCCGGGCTGGGCGTCGAAGGCCACCGCCATGGTGTGGGCGACGCCGGCGACGTAGCCGCCGTGCACGTGCACCACCCCCTTGGGCTTGCCGGTGGAGCCCGAGGTGTAGATCACGAACAGCGGGAACTCCGCGTCCACCGGCCGGCACGGCACGGCCCGCCACAGGGCGGCGCAGAGCGCCCGGTCGTCGAGGGCGCGCAGCGCGTCGAGGCCGTCCACCCTGGCGGCGGCGCACACCGCCCCGGCGGCGGCGTCCAGCAGGTCGTGGGCCCACACGTCGCGCCCCTCGGTCCAGGCGATCTCGGCCAGGCCGGCGTGGCGCACGACCACCACCCGCTCCACCCGCGGCGGCGCGGCGGCCAGCGCCTCGGCGAGGCCGGCGCGAAGGCCGGCGAGGTCGCGGCCGGCGCCGCCACCGCCGGTGCGGGCGTCGCCGGCACGGGCGTCGCCGGCACGGGCGTCGCCGGCACGGGCGTCGAGGGCGCGGCCGAGGGCGCGCATGACGTCGGCCGGGGCCACCGTGATCTCGTCGGCCAGGGCCGCGGCCACCGCCGCCGTCAGCGCCTCGGCGTCCGGTTCGCCGCGCTGGCGCAGTGCGGCGGCGACGATGGCCAGCGCGGTCGGCCGGGCGAGGAAGCGGTCGAGCGCGGGATCGGTGTAGGCCTCCTTGAACGGCACGGTCTCGGCGTTGCGCGACGCCCCGTCGGCGGTGATCACCACCCGGGCGCCGGCGTTCTCGATGCGGTCCGACAGGGTCTTGTCGGAGAAGCCGCCGAACACCGGGGTGTAGATCACCCCCAGGCGCTTGGCCGCCTCGGTCCAGACGATCTGGTCGAGGATGTTGGGCATGTTCAAGGCGATGCGGTCGCCGGGCCGGAGGCCGAGGTCGTGCAGCGCCCGGGCCGCGAGCACCGACCGCAACAGCAGGTCGCGCCGGGTCAGCGCGGCGTGGTGCACCGGCCCGCCGCGCCCGCCGTTGGCGGCGGCGTCCCAGCGGTCGCCCTCGTACCAGCAGGCGACCTCGGCGCCATGGCCGGCCAGCACGTGACGGTCGACCTCGTTGAAGGCGGCGTTGGTCCGCCCGCCCGAGAACCAGCGGTAGAAGGGCGCGTCCGTGTCGTCGAACGCCCGGTCCCACGGGCACCAGCCGGTGCGCTCCGCCGGCGCGCCGGTGGTGGCATCCCATCCCCGCCACACCCCGTCGCCGTCCCGCATCAGCCAGGCCGCGCCGTCGAACCAGTGGATGGTGGCGGCGGCGATGGCGCCGTGGAAGGCGCCGGGGTCGGCGGCGCAGGCGTCGCGCTGGCGCTGCCAGTCCGCGCCGGTGCGGATCGGGTTGACGCTGATGTCGTGCGGCAATGGCGGCTCGGTCACGCCGGTGGCGGCGCGGTCGGTCATTCGGTCCTCCCTTTGCGGCGTCTGCCCGCTCGACTTTGGCCGGCGGTCCCCGGTTGACGGGGGGCGGCGCCGGCCCGGCCAGTATAGCGCGCGGCCGCCGGGAGGCCGGGACATTTGGATTTGCGGATAACACTTCCGTAACGCCTGCGTGGAAAACTGCCGCCGGAAACCCGGGCCGGTGCGGTCCATCGCCAGAGACGGGAGGTCTTCGATGTCGCTTTCGACGGAGTCCATCAGCAACTGGATGCAGCTGTTCCGCTGGATCGTGAAGCTGATGCGCGACGATTTCGGGGTGGACGAGACGATCCTGACACGGACGGCGGTGCTGGAGGAGGTCGGGCTCACCGACGAGCAGCTCGACCGGCTGCTGGAGACGATCGCCGAGGAGTTCGCGGTGCGGTTCCCGGACGACACGTTGGACGAGGTCGTCCACCTCGAGGACCTGTGCATGCTGGTGGGCTGGATGAAGGGCGTCTACAAGAAGCCCGATTTCGTCACCGACGCCTTCGAGGCGCGCTGCCGCACCACCACGCCGATCCCCGCCTGACGGGGGGCGCGGCCTGGACACGGGCCGCCGCCGGCGCCATTGTTCCGGGCCCAGCCGGGACCCCCGGTCCCGCCCCGCCCGGTCACCCCACGATGCCCCTTCACCTGATCAAGCTCGCCGTCGGCGTCGACGACCCCGACCACCTCGCCGCGCTCCAGGCCCGCCGGGTCGAGAGCCAAGGCGGCCGCTCCGTCGTGCCCCTGACCACCCGCCAGTACCCGCGCCGCGCCGCGGAGATCGTCGACGGCGGGTCGCTCTACTGGGTGGTGCGCGGCAGTGTCCTGGTGCGCCAGTGCGTGCTCGCCATCGACACCGCCCGCGACGCCGACGGCAAGGGCTTCTGCCGGCTCCTGCTGGAGCCGCGGCGGGTCGCCACCATCCCCACCGCCCACCGCCCGTTCCAGGGCTGGCGCTACCTGGATCCGGCCCGGGCGCCGGCCGATCTCGGCGAAGGCGGCGGCGACCTGCCGCCCCACCTCGCCGCCGAGCTGCGCGAATTGGGGTTGCTGTAGGAACCCTCGCCGCCGCCAGCGGTTCTCCCGCCTCGTACGTACCGGGTCACCGACCGGGACACCGCGCAGGAGGCATTTCCATGACACCATCGGCCACCGACCACGACGCCGCCGCCACCCTCTGGCACCGCATCAAGGACCTGCGGATGGCCATGATGACCACCCGCCATGGCGACGGAACCCTGCGGTCGCGCCCGATGGCGACCCTGACCCACGCCGGGTTCGACGACGCCGTCCTGTGGTTCTTCACCCGTGCCGAATCCGGCAAGGCCGACGAGATCGCCGAGGACGCCGCGGTCAATCTGGCCTACGCCGATCCTGACCACCAGACCTACGTCTCCGTGTCCGGGGCGGCGCGTCTGGTGCGCGACCGCGACCGCATCGCCCAGCTGTGGCGCGAGCCCCTGGCGGCATGGTTCCCTGCCGGCAGGGACGATCCGGACATCGCCCTCATCCAGGTGGCGGTCACCGGAGCGGAGTGTTGGGACGCGCCGTCGTCTGCCATGGTCCACGCCTACGGCTACGTGAAGGCGAAGCTGACGGGCCGGCCGCCGCAGCCCGGGGAGCACGACAGCCTGCGCATCCGCTGACGGCCGGCCGGTCCGGCGGACCACCGGCGGACCGCCGCCCGGCGGTCGGAAGAGCGGCGGAAAAAAGATCGGCGGCGGGCGAAAAAACCGCTTGCGTGGTTGGCGTGGGGGGACCTATAAACCGCTCCACCGACGCGGTGGCCGGTTGGCCGGCGGGTCGGGACGGGGTGAGAGCCCCACGGGGTACGGACG